>NZ_JBYIQP010000039.1:0-54291 GCF_057707665.1 Actinacidiphila sp. bgisy167
CCGATAAGCAGGATTCGGCCGAGGTGGGCAGTGGGAACTCACGTAACGGTGTCCATGCCAAGACTGTGCTGACCGAAATCGGCCCGGTTGACCCCCCGATCGGCAAGGCAGCTTTGGGCCGCAGATCCAAGAAGCGCCAGCGGCGCCTGACCGGTTAGACGAAATGATCCTGCCCTTTCCGCTCGCGGCCTGAATCGCCCCGGGGCAGGTGGAGGTTCGATTCCATGTAGGGGTTGAAGTCATGGCACGACCTTCCCGTTACCCGCTTGGCCTCGATTCGTCATCGGAATTGGGTCGCTGATCTGGTCAGCGGTTCGCCCGTGATGTCCTCGAGCCGTACGAGGTGGCCGTCACGTGACGTCGTGGGTGCGCCGGGTTCCACGGGCCCGGAGTGCTGCCGTTTTCTCCTTCCTGGTCCTCGTCGGGGGCTTGTCCGGCTGTCAGGTGACGACCGGGAGGGCGGCCGGTCGTTGCCCGACCCGGTGGCCCTCAGCCTCGAGTGAGGCCGGAGCCGCGGTCACGCCGAGGTCGGCCACCCGCCGTGGGCGTTCCGTGCGGTGTACGAGGCCGCCGCCGCGGCGGCACTGCGCCGGGTCGCGCACGCGGGGGAGGAGGGCCCGCCGGCGTATGTCCGGGAGGCGCTCGTGCTGGGCGCCGACCGGATCGATCACGGCATCCGCAGCATGGAGGACCCGGAGTTGGTTGCCCGGCTGGTCCGCGACCAGGTGCCGCTGACCGTCTGCCCGCTGTCCAACGTGCGGCTGCGCTGCGTGGACACCTCGCCGGCCACACCCGCTGCCCGCCATGCTCGACGCGGGGCTGCTCGTCACCCTGAACTCCGACGACCCCGCCTGCTTCGGCAGCTACGCCGGCGGCACCTGCGACGCCGTGGCCGCGGCGCTACCGTTCGGCGAGGACGCCCTGCGCGGGCTCGCCCGCAACTCCTTCCTGGCCGCCTTCCTCGACGACGAGGAGGAACTGCGCGCCCGCTGTCTCGCCGAGGTGGACGCCCACGTGTTCTGAGTGGGGCGCGCCGCGCGTCCGAGTACGCGCACTCATGCGGGCCGTGGCGCGCGGGTGGAGCATGGGGGCATGGGAAGGCATCCGATACGCACCGCCGCGGCCGTGACGCTGGTCGTGGCCACACCCGTCGCCACCTGGGGTCTCATGGGCCGGCAGGACGCCACCGGCTTCGAGCCCGCCGAATTGGACTACCTGGTGCGGCCCTTCGCCGTCCCGGAAGAGGCGGAGACCGCGATCGGCGCGGTCGCGGCCGCGCTGGCCGCCGGCGCGGCGCTGGTGCTGGGCCGGGCGTCGCGTCCCGGGCAGCCGGACCGCCCCGACGGCCGGTGGTGGGCGGTGACCGGGCCGCTGGTCGCGGCCGGAGCGCTGACCGGCGCGATCTGGCGAACGGTGACGGCCGGGGTCGTCGGGGCCAACGTCGGCGCGGGGCTCGCGATCATGTTCGGCGGGCCCGTGGTCGCCGGGCTGGTGCTGTGGTCGCTCGTCCGGGGCCTGCGGTCGGCCCGCGCGCGCCGCCGCGGCCCCCGCCCCCCGCGCGGGGGGACGGGCGCCGCGGGAAGGCGGTCCGCCGCGGGTCAGGGCACGTAGTACATCGGGTTGGGGAGCTTGAACGACCTGTCGGCGTGACCGCCGCTCAGGTCGCTGTACTGGTCGCCGAAGTTGGCGACGATGTCGTACCCCTCCGCCTCGATGTGCGCCCGGGTGCCCGCCTTGAAGTCGACGGTGGAGCAGGTGTACGTCGGCGCGGAGCACGGCAGGTAGTCGGTCGCGACCTTGTTCTTCAGGAAGAAGTGGGCCGGGTCGGCGACGGAGGTGTAGCCGGCGGTCTTCAGGTTGCGGACGCTCGCGGCGCGCTGGGACTCGGGGCGGCCGGTGACCCAGAAGACCGTCACATCCTGCTTGGCGGCCCAGTTGGCCAGCGCGGGCATGCCGAAGACCGGGGCCATGTCCTTGTTCTGGATGTACGCGTCGTTGGAGGCGGGCGTGTAGTTGAAGCCGACCTCCAGCTCGTAGTTGTACGTCAGCAGGGACGTGTCGTCGACGTCCAGGACGATCGCCGGCTTGCCGTGGCGGTGGTGGGCGGACGTGGCGAGGGCGCCCCGCAGGTAGTCCTGGGCCTTCTTCTCCACGCCGGCGACCTGCTTGGCGTAGTTGCTGTCGGCGGAGGCCTGGTGCTCGCCGGAGGCGTCGACGGTGTCGCCGTAGTACGCCTTGATGTCGTCGACCACGTGGGTCAGGTTGGGGATCTGCTTGTCGCTGCGGGGCGCGGAGGTGTCCGCGGTCGCCGCGCCGACCCCGTACAGGGTGGCGGCCGCCGCCACGGCCGCGACGGCGGCGGCGATGGTGCGGCGGCGCCCGCGGGTGAACGCGGACGGTTTGGCTGCGGGCATGGGGTGGCTCCTTACGATCCGGCCGGAGGGCACGCGCGGCCGGGGCCCACGCGTTCCGGGCCGCCCGGCTCAGCGGGGCTCGTTGACGCGGTGACGCTAGGTGCCCCTGATCGCGCTGGTCAAGGGACGTCTACGCGCGATGATGCCCGGATCGCCGCTCGAAGGCTGATCAGCCCAGGTCGCCACGTGCGGAAAGGACGGGCAAAGCTTTGGCATGCCGCCGCGCGCGGCGGCCCGGCCGCACCGCGTCCGGCCGGCGTCCGCGGCGTCGCCGGCTCGGCGCCGAGCCCGTCCGTGGGAGGGGGAGCCGGGCCGCGTCGTCCACGGCCGGTCGCCGGATGTGGCCGCGCCTTTTCGGGGCAGGCTCCCCGACGTCCGCGGCTCCGCGGCCCCGTCCGTGTCGTCGCAGGGGGAACACGCCGGTCCCGGAACCCCCGTACCCGTACGATCAATCGGAATCAGACCCAGCCGGGAGGAGCGTGGGTGAAAGACCAGCCCGTCCTCGATCCGCTCGCGGGGTTGCGCGGGCCGGACGACCCGGAGACCGATGTGTACCTGACCGGCACGGTCTTCCTGGACATCATCTTCACCGGTCTCGACAGCGCGCCCGTGCGCGGCACCGAGTCCTGGGCGCGCGGCATGGGATCGTCTCCCGGCGGCGTGGCCAACATGGCCACCGCCCTCGCCCGGCTGGGCCTGCGCACCTCGCTCGCGGCCGCCTTCGGCGACGACGTCTACGGGGACTACTGCTGGGACGCCCTCGCCGACGGTGAGGGCATCGAACTGGCGCTGTCCCGCAAGATCCCCGGCTGGCACTCGCCGGTCACGGTCTCCATGGCGTACGAGGGCGAACGCACCATGGTCAGCCACGGCCACGAGGCACCGCCGCCCGAGGAGCCCGCGCCGGCCTGCCCGCCGCCGAGCCGGGCGTGCGTGGCGTCCCTGGTGCCCGGCGCCCCGCGGCAGGAGTGGATCGGCACCGCCGCCGAGCGGGGCTGCCGTATCTTCGCCGACGTCGGCTGGGACGACAGCGGCCGCTGGGACCTCGCCGACCTCGCCGACCTGGCGCACTGCGAGGCGTTCCTGCCGAACGCCGCCGAGGCCATGCGCTACACCCGCACCGAGTGCCCCCGGGCCGCCGCCCGCAAGCTGGCCGACCTCGTGCCCATGGCGGTGGTCACCCTCGGCGCGGAGGGCGCGTACGCGGTGGACTCCGGCAGCGGGCAGACCGCCGAGGTCCCCGGCCTCGCGGTGGAGGCCCTGGACCCCACGGGCGCCGGGGACGTCTTCGTCGCGGGCTTCCTGACCGGTTCCCTGGCCGCCTGGCCGCTCGCCGACCGGCTGGCCTTCGCCTGCCTCACCGCCGCACTGTCAGTGCAGGAGTTCGGCGGTTCGCTCTCGGCGCCCGGCTGGATCGAGATCGCGGCCTGGTGGCAGCACGCCAAGGCCTACGACGACCAGGACCGCACGGCGCTGCGCCGCTACGCCTTCCTGGACGACCTGCTCCCCACGGGCACCCGCCGCTGGCCGCTGCGCCGCGCGGTGCCGACGATCGGCTTCCGGCCCCCGCCGCTGGGCTGAGGCGCCCGCGTGAGCGGGGTCAGGCGATCACGTCCACAGGGCAGCGGACCGCCTTCGCGCGCTCGATCCGGGCGTCTCCCGTGACCAGCGCGCACCCCAGGTGTTCGGCGAGCGCCGCGTAGGAGGCGTCGTACGCGGACAGGTTGTCGCGCAGTTCCCAGACGCGGTCGAGCAGGGCGTATCCCGGCATGCGGTGGATCGGCAGGGCGGACAGAAGGGTGATCGCCGTCTGCGCCGCCGTCTGCTCGAGCTTGCCTCCGAGTGACAGGCCGCGGATCGCGCGGGCCGCCTCGAACTCGATGAGGGCCGGCGCGTGGAGGGTCTCGCCGGCCAGCCGTCTGCGCGCGAGTTCGCCCAGCGGACCGGCGTGGGTGAGGGCCAGGACGACTGCGGAAGCGTCGACGACGATCACTGGTGGCGCCCCTCATCGAGGTGTTCCAGCAGGTCCTCGACGGTGTAGTCGGCGGTGGCCGACTTCCGGGCTCCGGCCAGTATGTCGTCGACCGTCGGCGTTCTCGCCTGTTCGATCAGCCTCTGGCGCAGGTACTCGTTCAGGGACTGGTGGGCCTCGATCGCGCGGTGCTTGAGGGTGCGGTGCACGTCGTCGGGGACGTCCTTGATCTGGATGTTCGCCATGACGGCATGGTGGCATGCGTTTCGCATGTTTGCGTGCGAAACGCATGCTGTTGCGGTGGCCGGCGGCGCGTCGGCGGCACAGGTCGGGGCCCCAGGGGCGGATACCCGGCTCCCGCCGCGCCGAGCCCCGTCCTCGGCCGCTCCACCCGGGGTCCCAGGCGGTGCAAAACCTCTCGGCACCCCCGCCCCACCGACGTACTCTTGAACCCCAAGCCCTATGGCATGTCGAACAGCAGAAGGCGGGATGAGCAGGCCGTCGAGCCTGGCCCATGACTCAGACACCGACAACGCAGCAACCGCAGGCGAGCGCCCACTTCGTCGTACCGGCGAAGCACCCCATGGTGACCGTCCTGGGGTCCGGTGACTCGCTCCTGCGCGTGATAGAGCGAGCGTTCCCGGCCGTCGACATCCATGTAAGAGGCAATGAGATCAGCGCGAGCGGCGCCTCCGCCGACGTCGCGCTGGTCCAGCGCCTTTTCGACGAGATGATGCTGGTCCTGCGCACAGGCCAGCCGATGACGGAGGACGCAGTGGAGCGGTCGATCGCCATGCTCCGCCAGGACAGCGGAAGCGACGGCCTGGAGGAGACCCCCTCGCAGGTGCTCACCCAGAACATCCTGTCCAGCCGTGGGCGCACGATCCGCCCCAAGACCCTCAACCAGAAGCGCTACGTCGACGCGATCGACAAGCACACGATCGTCTTCGGCATCGGTCCGGCCGGCACGGGCAAGACCTACCTGGCCATGGCCAAGGCCGTCCAGGCCCTGCAGTCCAAGCAGGTCAACCGGATCATCCTGACCCGCCCCGCCGTCGAGGCGGGCGAGCGGCTCGGCTTCCTGCCGGGCACGCTCTACGAGAAGATCGACCCTTATCTGCGCCCGCTGTACGACGCGCTGCACGACATGGTCGACCCCGACTCGATCCCCCGCCTCATGGCGAGCGGCACGATCGAGGTCGCCCCGCTGGCGTACATGCGCGGACGGACGCTCAACGACGCGTTCATCATCCTCGACGAGGCGCAGAACACCAGCGCCGAGCAGATGAAGATGTTCCTCACCCGGCTGGGCTTCGACTCCAAGATCGTCATCACCGGCGACGTCACGCAGGTCGACCTCCCCGGCGGGACGAAGAGCGGGCTGCGCCAGGTCGTGGACATCCTCGAAGGTGTCGAGGACGTCCATTTCTCGCGGCTGACGAGCACGGATGTGGTACGCCATAAGCTGGTGGGGCGCATCGTGGACGCCTACGAGCGCTACGACGACCTCAACGGCAACCGAAAGTAGCCACCGAAGCACTATGGCGATCGACGTCAACAACGAATCCGGCTGGGACTTCGACGAGGCGGCGGTGCTGGACATCAGCCGCTACGCCCTGCAGCACATGCGCATCCACCCGCTGTCCGAGCTCTCGGTGATCGCGGTCGACGCCGACGCCATGGAGCAGCTGCACATCCAGTGGATGGACGAGCCCGGCCCCACCGACGTCATGTCCTTCCCGATGGACGAACTGCGTCCCGGGAAGGAGGACGAGGAGCCCCCGCAGGGCCTGCTGGGGGACATCGTGCTCTGCCCCGAGGTGGCCAAGAAGCAGGGCGACGCGGCCGTGACCAAGCACTCCATGGACGAGGAGCTGCAGCTGCTCACCGTCCACGGGGTGCTGCACCTGCTCGGTTACGACCACGAGGAGGCCGACGAGAAGGCCGAGATGTTCGGCCTGCAGAAGGCCATCCTCGACGGCTGGCGCGCCGAGCGCGGCATCCAGGGCCCGTCGCCGGCCCCGACGACCACCCACTGATCGCGATGGTGGTCTTCGCCGTCTCTCTGGTCGTCGTCGCGTGGCTGGCCGCCTGCGCCGAGGCCGGCATCGCCCGTACCTCCCGCTTCCGGGCGGAGGCCGCGGTCCGCGCCGGCCGGCGCGGCGCGGACAAGCTGCTGGCGGTCTCCTCGGACCCGACCCGCTACCTCAACGTCGCGCTCCTGGTCCGGGTGGCCTGCGAGACGGCGGCGGCGGTGCTGGTGGCCGTCGTGTGCGTCCGCCACTTCGAGCGCACCTGGCAGGCGGTCCTGGTGGCGGTCGCCGTGATGATCGTGGTCTCGTACGTCGCCGTCGGCGTCTCGCCCCGCACCATCGGCCGCCAGCACCCGCTGAACACCGCCACCGCGGCGGCGTACGTGCTGCTGCCGCTGGCCCGGGTCATGGGCCCGGTCCCGGCGCTGCTGATCCTGCTGGGCAACGCGCTCACTCCCGGCAAGGGCTTCCGCCAGGGCCCGTTCGCCTCCGAGGCGGAACTGCGCGCGCTGGTGGACCTCGCCGAGAGCGAGTCCCTCATCGAGGACGAGGAGCGCCGCATGGTGCACTCCGTCTTCGAGCTGGGCGACACCCTGGTGCGCGAGGTGATGGTGCCGCGCACCGAGCTGGTCTCCATCGAGCGCTTCAAGACGATCCGCCAGGCGATGACCCTCGCCCTGCGCAGCGGTTTCTCGCGCATCCCGGTCACGGGCGAGAGCGAGGACGACATCGTGGGCATCGTGTACCTCAAGGACCTCGCCCGCCGGGTGCACATCAACCGGGACGCCGAGACCGACCCGGTGTCCTCGCTGATGCGGCCGGCCTTCTTCGTCCCCGACACCAAGAACGCCGGCGACCTGCTGCGCGAGATGCAGCGCGAGCGCAACCACGTCGCCGTCGTCATCGACGAGTACGGCGGCACGGCCGGCATCGTCACCATCGAGGACATCCTGGAGGAGATCGTCGGCGAGATCACCGACGAGTACGACCGCGAGCTGCCGCCCGTCGTGGAGCTCGGCGAGGGCCGCTACCGCGTCACCTCCCGCCTCGACCTCGGCGACCTGGGGGAGCTCTACGGAGTGGACCTCGACGACGAGGACGTCGAGACCGTCGGCGGCCTGCTCGCCAAGACCCTCGGCCGGGTGCCCATCCCCGGCGCCTCCGCCGTCGTCGCGCTGCCCGAGACCACCTCGGCCCCGGACGCGCCGACCGCGCTGCGGCTCACCGCCGAGGCCCCGTCGGGCCGCCGCAACCGCATCGGCGCGGTCCTCGTGGAGCCGGTCGGGGCCGTCGTGGACGAGGACGCGGGTTCGGAACCGGACGGGGCCGTGCGGGGCGGGTAGGGCCGGCGGGTTCCTGGCCGTTCGGCGGGACGAGGCGGCACGTACCCCCGGGTGGCGGTCGCCCGCCCCGCTGTCGCCGGGGCAGCGCGGATCAGCCCTCGTCGACGAGTGGGATGCCGGGGCGAACTACTCCAGTGCGGCTGCGAGGCGTCGCCTGCCGTTGACCCGGCGAGACGCCAGGAGCAGGTCGTACGGCACGGGGACCAGCGCTCCGGCCGTGGCGCGCGCCATGGGCCCCCGTGCGGCGCCCCGCAGCGGCGGAGCCCCCTGGCGGCGGGCCGGCCCGATCCACAGGAGCCGTCGGCCGTGTGCGACGCGCTGCCGCCACAGCACCACGGCCGCGGTGTCCCCCATGGCACGTGTGCGGTGGTGGCCCGGTAGCGCAGCGGTGATCCGCCGAGAAGCACCCCGGCGCCGCTGATCCGCAGAGCCACCTTGCGGGTCAGTGACGCGCGGCCATGACCAGGCCGCCGCATCCGAAGCGCAGGACCCCCGCGATCCGCACCACGGGCGCGATCCCGGTGGCCGGTACGACCAGGACCGCGGTGAACAGCCCGGCCCCCGCCAGGACTGCGACGGTCCGGCGGTCGAAGCCGAAGCGCGCCTCGTGGACGACCTCCTGGTTCCCCCTCATACGAGCATCATGGCCATGCCCAGTCCCGGGAGGAACCCCCTCGACGGCTACGCTGACCGCATGAGCGACGCGCTGCACCCGGAAGACCGCAAGATCATCACTCTCGCCCGATCGACCCGGGCCCGCAACGGCGTTCCGGAGGGCGCGGCGGTCCGCGACAAGACGGGCCGCACCTATGTGGCGGGCACCGTCGCGCTGGAGTCGCTGTCGCTCAGCGCGCTGCAGACGGCTGTCGCCATGGCCGTGGCCAGTGGCGCCACGTCGCTGGAGGCGGCGGCCGTGGTGTCCGAGGCGGACGCGGTGGCGGAGGCGGACCGCGCGGCCGTGCGCGACCTGGGCGGCGCCGGCACCCCCGTGCTGCTGGCCGGACCCGACGGCGCCGTCAGGGCGACGGTCACCGCGGGCTGAGCCGCGCCGGCCGCGGCGTGTGCGCCGTGCCGGGCCGGGTGGCAGCCGGGGGTGCCGCGGCGCGAACCCCGCCCGGAACACGCAGGTCAGCGCCGAGGCCACGGCGCGGTCCGCCGACCTCGTCCGCCGCGGGCCGCCCCGCACCGGGCACGAAGAGCCCCGGCCGCCGTTCAGGCGTCAGCCGGGCTCGGCGGATCAGGGACAATGGTCGCCATGAGCGTTCGCACCGAGACCACCGCCCCCGCCCACCGGGCCGGCTTCGCCTGTTTCGTGGGCCGCCCCAACGCGGGGAAGTCCACCCTGACCAACGCTCTGGTCGGCACGAAGGTGGCCATCACCTCCAACCGGCCGCAGACCACCCGGCACACGGTGCGGGGCATCGTGCACCGCCCCGACGCGCAGCTCGTCCTCGTCGACACCCCCGGTCTGCACAAGCCCCGCACCCTGCTCGGCGAGCGGCTCAACGACGTCGTCCGCACCACCTGGGCCGAGGTCGACGTGATCGGCTTCTGCCTGCCCGCCGACCAGAAGCTCGGGCCCGGCGACCGCTACATCGCCAAGGAACTGGCCGAGGTCCGCAAGACCCCCAAGGTGGCCATCGTCACCAAGACCGACCTCGTGGACTCCAAGCAGCTCGCCGAGCAGCTGGTGGCCGTCGACCGGCTCGGCGCCGAACTGGGCATCGAGTGGGCCGAGATCATCCCCGTCTCCGCCGTCGGCGGCAAGCAGGTCTCCCTCCTGGCCGACCTCATCGTCCCGCTGCTGCCTGAGGGCCCGGCCCTCTACCCGGAGGGCGACCTGACCGACGAGCCGGAGCAGGTCATGGTCGCCGAGCTCATCCGCGAGGCCGCGCTGGAGGGCGTGCGGGACGAGCTGCCGCACTCCATCGCCGTCGTGGTGGAGGAGATGCTCCCGCGCGAGGACCGTCCTGCGGACAAGCCGCTGCTGGACGTGCACGCCAACATCTACATCGAGCGGCCCAGCCAGAAGGGCATCATCATCGGCCCCAAGGGCGCCCGGCTCAAGGAGGTCGGCACCAAGTCCCGCCGCCACATCGAGGCGCTGCTCGGCACGCCGGTCTTCCTCGACCTGCATGTGAAGGTCGCCAAGGACTGGCAGCGCGACCCCAAGCAGCTGCGCAAGCTCGGTTTCTGACCTCCGGTCGGGGCGGGTCTCCGGCAGGGGCGGCCCCGGCGGCCCCGCGGGATGCCGCACGGCGCCGCGTGCGGCCCGCCCCGCGCAGCGTGCCGCCGCCCGCCCTACGACCGGGCGCCCTCCTTCAGTACCAGCCGGACCAGTTCGCGCTGCTCCTCCGTCAGGCGCGGGTCGGCGCAGTGCACCGTGCGGCCGTCGACCGTGATCGCGTACCGGAAGCCGTCCGGTACGCCCGCAGCGGGCTCGTCCGGCTTCCCGGCCGCGGCCAGGACCTCGCGGGCCAGAGCCTCCAGGCGGAGGGCGTCGGGCCGGCCGGCGGTGTCCAGCACGGCCCGGCGCTCGATCCCCGCGAAACCGCCGGAGCGGATCACCTGTATGCGCATGGCGGACGCCTACCCCTGGGCGGAGGGCCGGGCGCCTTCCGCGACGGAAGACTGCCGGGGGACCTCCGTGCCGCCCGCGGAGAGCGGGACGCCGACCGCCGACCACGCCTCCACCACCGCGGCGTGCTCCTCGCCCTCGCCGAAGCGCGCCGCGGCCGCGGCGGCCGTCGCCTGCGCGAACTCGGCGAAGGTCGCCCGCGTCGACAGGGAGCCGCCGGTCAGCACGTCGTACCAGATGTGCCCGGCCCGTTCCCAGGCGTTGCCGCCCAGCGCGGCGGCCACCAGGTGGAACGCCCGGTTGGGGATGCCGGAGTTGATGTGCACGCCCCCGTTGTCACGCGAGGTGCGCACATAGGCGTCCATGTGGCCGGGCTGCGGGTCCGTGCCGAGGACGTCGTCGTCGTACGCCGTGCCGGGGGCCTTCATGGAGCGCAGCGCCACCCCTGTGACGCGCGGGGCGAGCAGGCCGGCGCCGATCAGCCAGTCGGCCTCGCCGGCGGTCTGGCCGAGCGCGTACTGCTTGATGAGGGAGCCGAAGACATCGGACACCGACTCGTTGAGGGCGCCGGACTGGCCGAAGTAGTCGAAGTTGGCGGTGTACTGGGTGACGCCGTGGGTGAGTTCGTGGCCGATGACGTCCACCGGGAGGGTGAAGTCGAGGAAGAGCTCCCCGTCGCCGTCCCCGAAGACCATCCGCTCGCCGTTCCAGAAGGCGTTGCTGTAGTCGCGGTCGTAGTGGACGGTGGCGTCCAGCGGCAGCCCGGCATCGTCGATGGAGTGGCGCCCGTACGCCGTGAGGAAGAGCTCGAAGGTGGCCCCCAGTCCGTCGTAGGCCCGGTTGACGGTGGCGTCGGCGAGGGCCTCGTCGCCCTCGTGCCGGACCGGCCGCCCCGGCAGGTCCGTGCGGTGCCGCGCGTCGCTGATCGTGCGGCGGGGCCGGTCCGGCGGCTGCGCCCCTGACACCGGCAGGGCGCCGATGACGGTGGTCAGCCGGCGGCGGGTGCGCTCCGCGGCGTCGCGTTCCAGGGTGCGGCGGGCGGGCGCGGCGAGCACGCGGTCCGCGTTGCGGGCGACCTTGTCGAGAATGTGCGGCGGCACGATCGTGCAGAAAACAGGTGTCTGCTCCATGCAGGGCAATGTGGCACGCCGCTCATGGCCTGTCACTATCTGTGAGAATGATCCACGAGAAGGAGGGAGATGTGTGCTTTTCCTGTCATAGCGGGCGGTCTTGCATACTGAGAAGAACGCCGCCAAGGCTGCAGGGCCCCCAACGGCTCGGTTAGGGTCGACAGCACGATGTTCTTCGGGCTGCTTCTTCTTAGCTGCCGCGGCGAGGGCCTGTAGTCCAGGTCGACTCCCTCCCCGCGGGGTTTGGCGTTGCACCAGCGCCGGTCGGCCGCCTCACAGCCGCAATCGAGGAGCACCCCCGCAGATGTCCACCCCGAACACCGTCGGCCGCCCCACGCCCATCACCGCCGCGACGGTGCGCCAGCGCCCGACCGCCATGCCGGTCCACAAGTACAAGCCGTACGAGGCCGTGGAGATCCCGGACCGCACCTGGCCCGACCGGCGCATCACCAAGGCCCCGCGCTGGCTGTCGACCGACCTGCGGGACGGCAACCAGGCGCTGATCGACCCCATGTCGCCGGCCCGCAAGCGCGCGATGTTCGACCTGCTGGTGAGGATGGGCTACAAGGAGATCGAAGTCGGCTTCCCCGCCTCGGGCGAGACGGACTACGCCTTCGTGCGCTCCATCATCGAGGAGGGCGCGATCCCCGATGACGTCACCATCTCCGTGCTGACACAGGCCCGCGAGGAGCTGATCGAGCGGACCGTGGAGTCCCTGCGCGGCGCGGCCCGCGCGACCGTGCACCTGTACAACGCGACCGCCCCGACCTTCCGCCGGGTCGTCTTCCGCGGTTCCAAGGAGCAGATCCGGCAGATCGCCGTGGACGGCACGCGGCTGGTCATGGAGTACGCGGACAAGATCCTGGACGACGAGACGGTCTTCGGCTACCAGTACAGCCCGGAGATCTTCACCGACACCGAGCTGGACTTCGCCCTGGAGGTCTGCGAGTCGGTCATGGACGTCTGGCAGCCCGAGGAGGGCCGCGAGATCATCCTGAACCTGCCGGCGACCGTGGAGCGCTCCACCCCCTCCACGCACGCGGACCGCTTCGAGTGGATGTCCCGCAACCTCAGTCGCCGTGAGTTCGTGTGCCTGTCCACCCACCCGCACAACGACCGCGGCACGGCGGTGGCCGCCGCCGAGCTGGCCGTGATGGCAGGCGCCGACCGCGTCGAGGGCTGCCTGTTCGGGCAGGGCGAGCGCACCGGCAACGTCGACCTGGTCACCCTGGGCATGAACCTGTTCAGCCAGGGCGTGGACCCGATGATCGACTTCTCGCAGATCGACGAGATCCGCCGTACCGCCGAGTACTGCAACCAGATGGAGGTCCACCCGCGCCATCCGTATGTGGGCGACCTGGTCTACACGTCCTTCTCCGGCTCCCACCAGGACGCCATCAAGAAGGGCTTCGACGCCATGGAGGCCGACGCGGCCGCCCAGGGGAAGACGGTCGACGAGATCGAGTGGGCGGTCCCGTACCTGCCGATCGACCCGAAGGACGTGGGGCGCTCCTACGAGGCCGTCATCCGTGTCAACTCGCAGTCCGGCAAGGGCGGCGTCGCGTACGTCCTGAAGAACGACCACAAGCTGGACCTGCCGCGCCGCATGCAGATCGAGTTCTCGAAGATCATCCAGGCGAAGACCGACGCCGAGGGCGGCGAGGTCACCCCGAAGGAGATCTGGTCGATCTTCGAGGACGAGTACCTGCCCACCCCGGACAACCCCTGGGGGCGCATCGCCCTGCGCTCGGCGCAGACCTCGACCAGCAGCGACGGTACGGACACCCTGACCCTCGAGGCGGTCGTGGACGGTGTCGAGACGGTCCTGACCGGCACTGGCAACGGCCCGATCTCGGCGTTCTTCGACGCGCTGGCCGCGATCGGGGTCGACGCCCGGCTGCTGGACTACACCGAGCACACCATGAGCGAGGGCGCCAGCGCCCAGGCCGCCTCCTACATCGAGTGCGCCATCGACGGCACGGTCCTGTGGGGCATCGGGATCGACGCCAACACCACCCGCGCCTCACTGAAGGCGGTCGTCTCCGCCGTCAACCGCGCGGCCCGTTAGTCACCGCGGACGGTGAACCGGCCACGGCCCCCGTCCGGGTGCCGTGGCCGGTTCATGGAATTCGGCCCTCTCGTGGTACTGACTGCGCGTCGCTGGTGTGGCTAACATCACGTCATTGCGGCGCCGTTGCCGGAGCGTTACCCGTGCCTACGGCCCGTAACGGGACGAACCGGTGTAAACGGGATGGCGGCCGGAGGGTGCGAAGTGCTCCAGATCAAGGGCTTGTGCCTCTTGGGCGTGCGGACGGTCTGGCACACCGAAGGTGACGGGGAGTTCTTCTGCGCCGGCTGCGGCGGTGACCGCGGCTACCGCCGGCGCACCGGCACCCGGCGGCTGACCGTGCTGGGCCTGCCCCTCCTGCCGCGCGGCTCGGCCGGCACGGTCGTGGAGTGCGCGGTGTGCCGCACGCGGCACCGCCCGGACGTCCTGGAGCAGCCCACCACCACCCTCTTCTCCGCCATGCTCCGCGACGCCGTCCACACCGTCGCCCTCGCTGTGCTCACCGCGGGCGGCGTGATGGGGCGCGGCGCCCGCGAGGCCGCCGTGGGCGCGGTCCGCTCGGCCGGGTTCACCGACTGCACCGAGGACCAGCTGCTCGGCCTGCTCGCCGCCATCGTCGCCGACGAGGGCCGCTTCCCCGGCGTCGTTCCCGACGCCCTGGCGGTGGACGGGCCCGCGGACGCCCCCGCCGGCTGCGGCAGCTGGCTGTCCATCGAGCTGCACGAGGCACTGGAACCCCTCGCCCGCCACCTCGCGCCCCAGGGGCGTGAGCACATCCTGCTCGAGGGCGCCCTCATCGCCCTCGCCGACGGCCCCTATCTGCCCGCCGAGCGCGAGGTGCTCGGCACCGTGGGCCGCTGCCTCGGTCTCGCCGGCGAGGACACCGAACGCGTCCTGGAGGCCGCGGCCCGCACACCGTCCTGAACGCCGTCCCCGCCGCCCCGGTCCCCGCCGCCGGGCGCACCCCGGGCAGTAACGCGGCCCGTCCCGCACCCCGGGCGGTAACGCGGCTTCACCCTCGGGCCCGACGGAACGCGGCTCCGCGGCCGGACGTCTGACGCGACCAGACCGCCGGCCCAGGGTGCTGCGCCTCCGGGAGGGGCCCGCCGCCGGGCGGACCGGCCCCGGAACGCCTCGCCGCGCTCTCCGGTCGGGAGCGGCAGGTGCTCGCGCTCGTCGCGAGGGGCCTGAACGACACCGAGGTCGCCGAGGCGCTGGGCCTCAGCCCGCTGACCGCCAAGGGCGGCGGCGAGGGACGCACGCCGACCGGATCATGGGCGGGCTCCGATGCCCGCGACCGCGCCCGGTTGGTGATCGCGCCCCACGAGTCGGGACTGGTCGCGCCCGGCGGGACGGCGGGGTCCGGCGGCTGACGGACCGGACGAGGACCGCGGCGGCGAGGTGAAGCAGGCAGGGTCCGCCCGCCGCCCCCTCGGCCCTACGGCATCAGTGGGCCGCCAGCACCAGGGCCAGGGCGACGAGCGCGGGCACGGTCTGCACGAGGAGGATGCGGCGGCTCGCGGTGGCGGCGCCGTAGAGGCCGGCGACGGCCACGCAGACGAGGAAGAACACCTTCGCCTGGAAGCCCACCGGGTCCGAGGCGACGGCGCCCCACACCAGCCCGGCGGCGAGGAAACCGTTGTAGAGCCCCTGGTTGGCCGCGAGCGCCTTGCTCTCCCGCGCGAGCTGCTCGGTGGTCCCGAAGGCCGCTCTGGCGCGGGGGGTGGTCCACAGGAACATCTCCAAAACCAGGATGTACGCGTGGAGGGCCGCTATGAGCAGCACGGCGACGGTAGCTGTGATCGACATGGGCTGTAGCGTACGGTCCCGGCCCGGACCGGTTCTCCCGTACAGGAGAATGGGCGCATGAGTCTGTTCCGCGACGACGGCATCGTGCTGCGCACCCAGAAGCTGGGCGAGGCGGACCGGATCATCACCCTGCTCACCCGCCGGCACGGCCGGGTGCGGGCGGTGGCCCGCGGCGTGCGGCGGACGAAGTCGAAGTTCGGGGCGCGGCTGGAGCCCTTCTCCCATGTGGACGTGCAGTTCTTCGCGCGCGGCGGAGAGCTTGTCGGCCGCGGCCTGCCGCTGTGCACCCAGGGCGAGACGATCGCCCCCTACGGCAGCCGCATCGTCACCGACTACGCCCGCTACACCGCGGGCACGGCGATGCTGGAGACCGCCGAGCGCTTCACCGACCACGAGGGCGAACCGGCGGTGCAGCAGTACCTGCTGCTGGTCGGCGGCCTGCGCACGCTCGCCGGCGGTGAGCGCGACCCGCGCCTGGTGCTCGACGCCTTCCTGCTGCGCTCCCTGGCGGTCAACGGCTACGCGCCCAGCTTCGGGGACTGCGCGAAGTGCGGGATGCCCGGTCCGAACCGGTTCTTTTCGGTCGCCGCGGGAGGAGTCGTGTGCGTGGAGTGCCGCCCGCCCGGAAGCGTCGTACCCTCACTGGAATCACTGGAACTCCTCGGCGCGTTGCTCGGAGGGGACTGGGAGACCGCCGACGCGTGCGAACCGCGCCACTGCCGGGAGGGCAGCGGACTGGTCGCCGCGTATCTGCAGTGGCACCTGGAGCGGGGCCTGCGCAGTCTGCGCTTCATCGAGAAGTAGCGGTATCCGGCAGCCCCGGCATCAGCAGGTGTGAGACACAGGAAGTGGAGAGCGAGCTCATGGCAGTACGCGGGATTCTCAGCCGCCCCCGGCGCGAGTACCGGGCCCCCGACCCGCACCCGTCGGGCGCGCAGCCCCCCAAGATCCCAGGCGAGCTGATCCCGCAGCACGTGGCCATCGTGATGGACGGCAACGGCCGCTGGGCCAAGGAGCGCGGGCTGCCCCGCACCGAGGGGCACAAGGTCGGCGAGGCGGTCGTGCTGGACGTCCTCAAGGGCTGCCTGGAGCTGGGGGTGAAGAACCTCTCCCTGTACGCCTTCTCGACCGAGAACTGGAAGCGCTCGCCCGACGAGGTCCGCTTCCTGATGAACTTCAACCGGGACGTCATCCACCGCCGCCGTGACGAGATGCACGAGATGGGCATCCGCGTCCGCTGGGCCGGCCGCATGCCCCGGCTGTGGAAGTCGGTCGTCAAGGAGCTGCAGGTCGCGGAGGAGATGACTCGCGACAACGACGCGATGACGCTGTACATGTGCGTCAACTACGGGGGCCGCGCCGAGATCGCCGACGCGGCGGCGCGCCTGGGCGAGGACATAAAGGCGGGTCGTCTCGACCCCTCCAAGGTCGACGAGAAGACCCTCGCCAAGTACATGTACCACCCGGACATGCCGGACGTTGACCTGTTCGTCCGTCCCTCCGGGGAGCAGCGCACCTCCAACTTCCTGATCTGGCAGTCCGCTTACGCCGAGATGGTGTTCCAGGACGTGCTCTGGCCGGACTTCGACCGCCGCGACCTGTGGCGCGCGTGCCTGGAGTACGCCTCCCGCGACCGCCGCTTCGGCGGCGCGATCCCCAACGAGCAGCAGCCGGCGGCGGAGAGCGGCGCGGACAGCGAGTAGGCCTCCAGCGGTTACCCACCGGGCGGCCGCGCCCACGGGGGAGGGGCAGATACGCAGGGCACGCACGACGGCGACGCGGCGTCCGGGACGCCGCCGCACCCGACTGCGGCGCGGCGGCGCTCTTCCCTTCGGCCCTGCTCGTGCAGTTGCCCGCCTTGGCGGACACGGCGGAGATGGAGTCGTTCCCCGGTCTGCGGGAGAACCGGGCGCGGTTCGCCGGGTCCCTGTGCGGCACGGCCCTGGCGGTCGCGGGCGTGTTCGGCCTCCTGGGGTGCCGGTCCCGGGCCGCCGCCGTGATGGCCGTGCGCGTCGCGGCGCTCGCGGCCTGGCGGCTGTTCCCCCTGGCGCCGGCGCTTCACTGCTGGTCGCACGACACGGTTCGCCCGGGACGGCGGCGGCTCGTACCGCCGCCTTGACCGCCGGTCCGGCTGAAGCGGTACGGGCACGGCGGCCGGCGCCCCGTTCAGCCGGCGGCCGAGCCCCCGCAGCCGGCGCAGTCGGCGCAGGTGCCGAAGATCTCCACGGTGTGGGCGACGTCGACGAAGCCGTGCTCCTCGGCGATGGTGTCGGCCCACTTCTCGACGGCGGGACCCTCGACCTCGACGGCCTTGCCGCAGACCCGGCAGACCAGGTGGTGGTGGTGACCGCTGCTGCAGCGCCGGTAGACGGACTCGCCGTCCCCGGTGCGCAGCACGTCGATCTCGCCGGCGTCGGCGAGGGACTGCAGCGTGCGGTAGACGGTGGTGAGGCCGACCGAGTCACCCCGGTGCTTCAGGAGGTCGTGCAGCTCCTGCGCGCTGCGGAACTCGTCGGCCTCGGCGAGGGCCGCGGCGACGGCGGCACGCTGCCGCGTCGATCGGCCGCGGACGGGGGGCTTGGCGGTCGTCACCGGTGGCCTCCTACTCGGTCGGGTGGTCGGTCATTCTGCCAGGCCGGGTGCTCATACCCGGACGTCGTCCTCGGTGGGACGCGCCGCGGGTACCTCCAGGGTGCACCGCGTCCCGTCCCCCTCGGCCCGCCGTGCGCGCTTTTTCGACAGAGGCGCGGCCAGCAGCGTCAGCACGACGAAGACGCCGATGGCGAGCAGCACGATGGTCGGCCCGCCGGGAACGTCGGCGTAGTACGAGGTCACCGTCCCGGAGAAGGAGACCGTCACGCCGATCACGACCGACAGCGCGAAGGCGCCGGCGAAGCTGCGGACGATCTGCTGCGAGGCGGCGACCGGAATCACCATCAGCGCGCTGACCAGAAGCAGCCCGACGACCCGCATCGCGACCGTGACCGTGACCGCCGCGGTGACGGCCACCAGCAGATTGAGCAGCCGCACCGGCAGGCCGGTCACCCTGGCGAACTCCTCGTCCTGGGAGACCGCGAACAGCTGCCGCCGCAGGCCCACGGTGACCAGCACCACGAAGCCGGCCAGCAGGCAGATCGCGGTGATGTCCTGCGGCGAGACGGTGGTGATGGAGCCGAACAGATAGGTGACCAGGTTGGCGTTGGAGCCGTTCGGCGCGAGCGAGGTGAACAGCACGCCCGCCGCCATGCCGCCGTAGAAGAGCATGGCGAGCGCGATGTCGCCGCGCGTCTTGCCGTACCAGCGGATGAGTTCCATGACGACCGCGCCCGCGACCGAGACGGCGGTCGCCATCCACACCGGGTTGGTGCTGAGCAGGAAGCCGAGGCCGACGCCGGTGAGGGCGACGTGACCGATGCCGTCGCCCATCAGGGACTGGCGGCGCTGGACGAGGTAGATGCCGATCGCGGGAGCGGTGATGCCGACGAGGACGGCGGCGATCAGCGCCCGCTGCATGAAGGCGTAGGAGAACAGCTCCATCACAAAAGCCCCGTCCGGATCGGCTCGGCCGTGCGGCCCGCGTGCGGGTGGACATGGTCGTGGCCGGGCAGCGCGTGCTGCCCCAGGGCCTTCGGCGGCGGGCCGTCATGGACGACGCAGCCGTCGCGCAGCACCACCGCGCGGTCGATCAGCGGCTCGAGCGGGCCGAGTTCGTGCAGGACCAGCAGCACGGTGGTGCCCAGCGAGACCTGTTCGCGCAAGGTCCCGGCGAGCACTTCCTGACTGGCGAGGTCGACGCCGGCCATCGGCTCGTCCATGATCAGCAGTTCGGGTTCGACGGACAGCGCGCGGGCGATGAGCACCCGCTGGTGCTGGCCGCCGGAGAGCGCCTCGACGGGGTCCCCGGCCCGGTCGGCCATCCCGACCAGTTCCAGGGCGCGCTCGACGGCCCGGCGGTCCGCTTTGCGGGGCAGCCCGAGCCTCGTACGCGCAAGCCGCCCGGCGGAGACGACCTCGCGCACGGTGGCGGGGACGCCGGACGCGGCTGTGGTGCGCTGCGGCACGTAGCCGATCCGGGCCCAGTCGCGGAAGCGGTTCAGCGGGGTGCCGAACAGCTCCAGTCCGCCAGAGGTGAGCGGCACCTGGCCGACCACCGCGCGGATCGCGGTGGACTTGCCCGAGCCGTTGGCGCCGAGCAGTGCGACGACCTCGCCGCGCCGCACGGTCAGGTCCACGCCGCGCAGCACCGGCCGTGAGCCGAGCGCGGCGGTCGCGTCCCGCATCGCTATGACCGTGTCCATTCCAGCCTCCGTACCGGGCTCCGTCATCGTTGCCTCACTTCGCCCCGAGCGCCGCGCGCAGGGCCTGAAGGTTGCTGTGCTGGACCTCGAGGTAGTCGCGGCCCGCGGACTTGTCGGTGATGCCCTCGATCGGGTCGAGCACCGCGGTCTTCAGGCCGAGGTCGCCGGCGAGGGTCCTGGCGGTCCGGTCGCTGGCCAGCGTCTCGAAGAATACGGTGCTGACCCCCTTGTCCTCGGCGAGGGTGTGGAGCTCCTTCATCCGGGCGGCGCTGGGCTCGGACTCCGGGTCGATGCCGCTGATCGCCTCCTCGACCAGCCCATAGCGCTCGGCGAGGTAGCCGAAGGCGGCGTGGGTGGTGATGAAGGTGTCCGAGGTGCGGTTCTTCAGCCCGTTCACGAAGTCGGAGTCGAGCGCGTCCAGCTTCTTCACCAGCGCGGTGGTGTTCTTCGCGTACGCGGCGGCGTGGTCCGGGTCCGCCTTGGCGAGCGCCTTGCCGACGCCTTCGGCGACCTTCGCGTAGCGGACCGGGTCGAGCCAGATGTGCGGGTCGGCGCCGGCGTCCTCCTCGTCCCCGTGGTCGCCTTCCCCTCCTTCGTCTCCCGAGTGGTTGTCCCCGGTGGTGTGGTGGTGGCCGTCGACCTCGGTGCCGTGGTCCTCGAGCGGGGTCAGCGCGGCCGCGTCGACGGTGTCGGCCACGCCGGACTGGGCTATGGCGTCGTCGACGGCGGGCTGCAGGCCCTTGAGGTAGACGATGACGTCGGACTCGCCCAACTCGCCGGTCTGGCGGGGGGTGAGCTCCAGGTCGTGCGGTTCGGTGCCCGGCTTGGTCAGGCCCGTCACGTCGACGTGCCCGCCGCCGATCTGCTCGGCCAGGTACTGCATCGGATAGAACGAGGCGGTGACCTTCAGCCTGCCGTCCCCGCCGCTCGCGTCCGCGGCGGAGCAGGCGGAGAGGGCGACCAGTCCGGTGACGGCGGTCAGGGAGAGCACTGCACGACCTATGTTCATGACACCCATTTTCAACAAATCTGGAAACGATTGTCAATTGGCCTTGCGCCCGACCCCTCCCGCGACGCCGGACCGCGGAACCGATTTGATACAGGCCCCGCACCCGCCGGTAATCTGAGGTATTCGCCGGACCGCACGCGACCCGGCGGACCTCACCGACCGCTTCGTCGTCTGAAGAGAGCACCGTGGCCGCCGACAAGATCGACACCATCGTCAGCCTGAGCAAGCGCCGTGGCTTCGTTTTCCCCTGCAGCGAGATCTACGGCGGTCAGCGCGCCGCCTGGGACTACGGGCCGCTGGGCGTCGAACTGAAGGAGAACATCAAGCGCCAGTGGTGGCGTGCGATGGTCACCTCCCGGGAGGACGTGGTCGGCCTCGACTCCTCGGTGATCCTGGCCCGCGAGGTCTGGGAGGCCTCGGGCCACGTGGCCACGTTCACCGACCCGCTCACCGAGTGCACCTCCTGCCACAAGCGTTACCGCGCGGACCACCTGGAAGAGGCGTACGAGGCCAAGCACGGCCACCTGCCGGCGGGCGGCCTGTCCGAGCTCAACTGCCCCAACTGCGGAAACAAGGGCACCTTCACCGAGCCCAAGCAGTTCTCGGGCCTGCTGTCCACCCACCTCGGGCCGACGCAGGACTCCGGCTCGGTGGCCTTCCTGCGCCCGGAGACCGCGCAGGGCATCTTCACCAACTTCGCCCAGGTGCAGACCACCTCGCGCCGCAAGCCGCCGTTCGGCATCGCCCAGACCGGCAAGTCCTTCCGCAACGAGATCACCCCCGGCAACTTCATCTTCCGGACCCGCGAGTTCGAGCAGATGGAGATGGAGTTCTTCGTCAAGCCGGGCGAGGACGAGACCTGGCACGAGTACTGGATGCAGCAGCGCTGGGACTGGTACCGCGACCTCGGCATGCGCGAGGAGAACATGCGCTGGTACGAGCACGCCAAGGAGAAGCTGTCCCACTACTCCAAGCGCACCGTCGACATCGAGTACCGCTTCAACTTCGGCGGCACGGAGTACTCCGAGCTCGAGGGCATCGCCAACCGCACCGACTACGACCTCAAGGCCCACAGCCAGGCCAGCGGCCAGGACCTGTCGTACTTCGACCAGGAGGCCGGCGAGCGGTACTTCCCGTACGTCATCGAGCCCGCGGCGGGTCTCAACCGCGCCATGCTCGCCTTCATGCTCGACGCGTACAACGAGGACGAGGCGCCCAACGCCAAGGGCGTGATGGAGAAGCGCACCGTCATGCGCCTCGACCCGCGTCTGGCGCCGGTCAAGGTCGCCGTCCTGCCGCTGTCGCGCAACCCGCAGCTCTCGCCGAAGGCCAAGGGCCTCGCGGCCGACCTGCGCCGCCACTGGAACATCGAGTTCGACGACGCCGGCGCCATCGGCCGCCGCTACCGCCGTCAGGACGAGATCGGCACCCCGTTCTGCGTGACCGTCGACTTCGACACCCTCGACGACAACGCGGTCACCGTCCGTGAGCGCGACACCATGAAGCAGGAGCGCGTCTCGCTGGACCAGGTCGAGGCCTACCTCGGCGGCCGGCTGCTCGGCTGCTAGGTCAGGACCCGGAGGTACGCCAGAGGCGCCCGGCCGCCCCCGCAAGGGGCGGCCGGGCGCCTTTCGCACGCGTTCAGCGCCCGGGTCAGGCCTCCAGGCCCCGCAGGACCAGGTCGCTGACCGCTCTGAAGGCGGCGTCGATGCCCGGGGCCGCCCACTCGGCGGCGTAGGCCGGGTCGTGGAAGCGGCAGGTGGCGTCCCACACGGCCTGCGCGGCCGCTTCGGGGTCGTCGGCGAAGAAGTCGCCGGCGGCCACGCCGTCCTTGATCATGCGGGTGAGGTGGGCGACCATGCCGGCGACGTGCTGGGCGACCACGGAGCTGTGCTCGTCGGTGAGCCACCAGATAGGTGGCGAACCATGTGTACGTCACCCGGCGCGACCTCGAGTCGCCGGCTCCGGACAGGTCTGGGCCCACGGGCGCGCCATGAGCGGGGACGCCTTCCGAGAACTCGCGGACGAGAGGTGCTGACAGGCCGAGGGGCGCCGTCGCGCGGAGCGCTGCCGGGCTCCGGACCCGCGTCGGCACCGCCTGGGTGAGGTGAGGGGGCGGCCCCGGTGGGTGGGCCGCCCCCTCACCGCTCAGGCCACGTGGCGCGGCAGCCGCAGGCTGGCCAGCGCCGTGACGGCCACGGCCGCCAGCTGCACCACCAGCACCACGACCAGCGCGTCGCGGGTGCCGTGCCCGGGGGCCAGGGAGAGGAAGAGGGTGCCGAGAGTGGCCACTCCCAGGGCCAGCGACGACTGCTGCGTGGTCACCATGACGCCGCTGCCCACCCCGGCTCGTTCGCCCGGCACGTCCGCGAGCACCATCCGGAACAGCACCGGCATCTGCAGCCCCTGCCCGAAGCCGGCGATCGCCATGCCCGGCAGCAGAGCCCAGACCGTCATCCCGGAATCCCACGTGCGGGCCACGGCCAGTGCCAGCACCACGATGCCGACACCTTGCAGGACGCCGCCCCCGGTGATCACGCGTCCTCCGTAGCGGCCCACGAGGCGCGGCCCGGCCAGCGAGGCGATGAAGAACGCCACCGCCATCGGCACCAGCGTGGCGCCCGCCTCCACCGGCCCGTACCTCAGGCCCTGCTGCAGGGCGACCGCGATCACGAACATGAAGCCGCCGAAGCCGATGGAGAACGGCACCAGCAGCGGCAGCGCCCGGCGCATACCGGAGAGCGCGAACAGGCTGGGCGGCACCAGAGGGATCCGCCCGGCGCGGTCGGCGCGCCGCTCGACCAGGAAGAACGCCAGGGCCGCGAAGGGGAAGACCCCGAGCGACAGCCAGGTCCACGCCGGCCAGCCGGCCGCCCGGCCCTCGGTCAGCGGCGCCAGCAAGGTCACCAGCGACACCGCCAGCAGCAGGGTGCCGGGCCGGTCGACCGGCGCGGGCCGGTCGGAACGGGTCTCCGGCACCGAGCGCAGCGCGAGCACCAGACCGACCGCCGCGACCGGCACGTTGACCAGGAACACCGAGCGCCATCCACTGCCGGCGATGTCGGCGGCGACCAGGACACCGCCGAGGATCTGGCCCGCGACCATCGACAGGCCCGCGGTCGCGCCGTACAGGCTCAGCGCCTTGGCCCTGCGGTGGCCGGCCGTCGAGGAGTGGATGGTGGCCAGCACCTGCGGCAGCATCAGCGCGGCCGCCGCGCCCTGCGCCACGCGGGCGCCCACCAGCAGCCACGGGTTCGGCGCCAGCCCGCAGGCGAGCGAGGTCAGGCCGAAGGCCGCCATGCCGGCGAGGAAGAGGCGGCGGCGGCCGAAGGAGTCGCCGAGCCGGCCCCCGAGCACCAGCAGCACCGCGTACGCCACGCCGTAGCCCGCCACGACCAGCTCCAGCAGGGCGGGCCCGGCGTGCAGGTCGGTGTCGATGGCGGGCAGGGCGACATTGACGATGAAGAAGTCGATGAGCGGGAGCGCCGCGCCGACCAGGACGGTGAACAGGCCCAGCGCACTGAGCACCGGCGGGGCCTGCCCTGGCGGCGCCTGGGCGGCTGGTGCCGCGGCTCTCACGGCAGGTTCGGGGCCCGCGCCGCCGACCCGGATGACGCGTGGCCGCACCTCGGCGCGGGAGCGGATGTCGGCGGAGAGCGGGGCTTCCATGGGATCGGTCACGTATGTCACAGTGCTTCAAGCCCCAAGGGGGTACCAGACAGCGTTTATCCGGGTACCACAACCACCTGGCAAGGGTGTGGGGCCTCGGGCACCCTGGAGACATGACGTCTCCCAGCGCCGCCGCGCGCAGCGAGCTCGCTTCCTTCCTCCGCAGCCGACGCGAGCGGATCTCGCCGGAGCAGGTGGGACTCCCGCTCGGCCGCCGACGCCGCACCCCGGGACTGCGCCGCGAGGAGGTGGCCCAGCTGGCCGCGGTCGGGGTCACCTGGTACACGTGGCTCGAGCAGGCGCGGGAGATCCAGATCTCCGCGCAGGTGGCCGACTCCATCGCCCGGGCCCTGATGCTCGACCCGAACGAGCGCAGCCACCTCTTCCTGCTCGCCGGGGTGCAGGACCCCAACCCGCGTGCCCACTGCCCCGGGATGTCCGACCAGATCCGGGAGATGCTGGCGAAGCTTGAGCCGCTGCCGGCCGCGGTGCTCAACAGCCGCACCGACGTCATCGCGCACAACCGGACCTACGCCCGGCTGGTCGACGACCTCGACCGCCTCCCCTTCGAGGACCGCAACATCATGTGGCTGGTCTTCACCGACCCCGCCTGGCGCGAGGGCCTGCCCGACTGGCACGAGACCAGCCGGCAGATGGTCGCCAAGTACCGTGCGGCGATGGCTGAGCACCTCGCGGAACCGGCGTGGAAGTCCCTGGTGCGGCGGCTGGAGCAGGTCTCCCCGGAGTTCCGCGAATTGTGGGAGCGGCACGAGGTGCAGGAGCCGGAGAACCGCACCAAGCGCTTCCTCAACCCGTGGGTCGGCCTGCTGACCTTCCACTTCACCCACCTGTGGCTCGGCCCCGGCCCGGGCCCGCGGCTGGTCACCTACTCCCCGGCCGACGCGACCACCCGCGAGCGGCTGGACCGGCTCTACGAGACGGCCAGGTCCGCGCCGAGCGTCATGCCGCTCCCGGTGTGAGGAGCCGCCGGCGTGCTGCGGCCGCAGGGCCGGCGCGCCGTCCGCGGCCGAACAGGTGGGCGGGAGAAAACACTTTCAGTGCTGTCAGTGGCCTCTGTTAGCTTCGTGCGGCTCGTGTGATCCACGAGCGCGAGGACGCACAAGCGCACACAAGAGCGCACAGGGGAGGGTCACTTGACGGTGTTCGGAAGACCTGGCAGGCGCAGATCGTTGGCGGTGGGGATCTGTGCGGCGGCGCTGCTGGCCACGACCGCCGGCACGGCGCAAGCGGTGGACGACGCGCCGCCACACCAGCCGCTGGTGCACGACCTTCAGTCGGAGAGCAAGGCCTGCGCGACCGGCGACGACACGCCGTACGTCGCGCAGCCGCCCAGGCTCAGTGCCGTGCTGTACGACGACAACCGGCCCAACGAAGCCAAACCGCTCGGCGGCGAGTTCGAGGCGTGGTGGACGGACGCGGCAGGAGCGGAGCAGCGCCGAAGCTACATAACTATCACCTTGTCGTCGGGGTCGCGTTTCTACTGGACGATGCCGACCGACATCCCGGCGGACACGGTCGTCTCCTGGCACGTCCGCGCGAACGACGGCAAGGCGACCTCCGCGTGGAGCGATGAGGGCGACGGCTCGGTCTGCTCGTTCGTGTACGACGACGTGAACCCCGAGAAGGCGACGATCAGCTCTCCCGAATACCCCAACCCCGACGAGGTCTTCTGGGTGGACGGGGTGGGCGTCTACGGCCACTTCACCATGGACTCGCCTTCCGACGACGTGGTGTCGTACACGTATGGCTTCCTGGGCGGCCCTTACGGGACCGTCTCCGCGGAGCGGCCGGGCGCGGCTGTCACGGTCCGGTATCTGCCGCTCACTTCAGGGCCCAACTGGCTGACGGTCCGCGCCGTCGACAGGGCGGGCCGGAGCAGCGCGGAGTCGCGGTACGAGTTCAACGTCGCGTCCGGGCGCGCCCCTGTCGCCCGCTGGAGGCTGGACGACCCGGCCGGCTCCCGTTCGGCCGCCGCCGAGACGGGCACCGCCGCACGGGCCGGCATCGGCGTGACGTTCGGCGGCGCGGCACCCACCGGCACCGAAAGCACCGCCACGGTCGCCCTCGACGGCGGCGGCCACGGCTTCCTGACCACGGACGCCCCCGCCACCGACCTCAGCAGGACCTTCGCCGTCAGCGCCTGGGTGCGGCCCGCCGAGACGGGCCGGAACATGACCGTCGCCAGCCAGGACGCGGACGGGAAGCCCGGCTTCAGCCTCGGGCTGCGCAGCGGGGACGGCGGCGCGGCCTGGTCGTTCGCGACGGGTGGCGCGCGGGTGTCCGGTGGCGCGCCGGAGATCGGCGAGTGGGCACATCTGCTGGGGCTGTACGACGCGGAGACAGGTCGCGCGCGGTTGTACGTCAACGGCCATGAGGTCGGCACCGCGGCGGAGGCGGCTCCCGCCGCGACGAGCGGTGCGTTCCAGATCGGACGAGCCCGCGGGGTCAACGGCTACCGTGACCGGTGGCACGGCGACATCGGTGACGTGCAGGTCCACGACCGGGTCGTGGTGCCCGGTGAGGCGGCCGGACTGGGACGGCGCAAGCCGCAGCTGATCGGCCACTGGTCGCTGGAGAACGTGACGGACGGCGCGAGCCCCGAGCACGCGGACGGCGCGCCGCTGCGGCTCGGCACAGGAGCCTCCATCTACCGGGAGCCTTCGTGTATCCCGGACGTCGACCCCGACTGCCCCTACATGCCGCCGCCCCTCGCCGGTGAGGGGCATCTGCGCCTGGACGGCGAGACCGGGTACGCCGTTGCCGACGGGCCCGTCGTGGACACCGGGGACAGCTTCACCATCGGCGTCGTCGTCCGCCTCGCGGACGTCGCGCCGGCCCACCCGATGACCGTGCTCTCACAGGCGGGCGAGCACACCGATGCGTTCAAGGTGCGCTACGAGCCGTCCACGCACACCTGGCAACTGGTGATGCCGGAGAAGGACGAGGCCGGAGCTCCTGAGAGGGTGGTCTCACAGATCGCCGGAGCGGACGGCGGAGAGGGCCAGGGGCGCAGGCTCGCCGTGGTCTACGACGACGCGACCGACACGATCAAGCTCTATCTGGACGGATACACGCACGCTGGGGCGACCGCGATCCTTCCCAACGGTTGGCACAGCGGTGGCGCCCTTCAGATCGGCCGGGCGAAAGCCGGTGACGGTTGGGGCGAGTACCTCCACGGCGACGTGGACGAGGTGCAGGCCTACGCGGGTGCGCTGCGGGACGACGACGTGCTGCGCCTGGGCTCGGTGGCGGATCCCTGTCTCTGCTGATGCGGCCGAGCCGGAGCGGATAGAGAAGTCGACAGGACATCCTGACGACCCGCCGGAACCCGAGTTCCGGCGGGTCGCCGACGCGAACACTCGCGAGCGGCTGGACCGGCTCTACGAGACGGCCAGGTCCGCGCCGAGCGTCATGCCGCTGCCGGTGTGAGGAGCCGCCGGCGCGTCTCCATGAGGGCGAAGCCCAGCAGGTTCAGGCCGCGCCACCGCGCGGGGTCGGCGGCGGCCTCGTCTTCGGCGGTCAGGCCGATGCCCCATATGCGGTCCACCGGGCTGGCCTCGACCAGCACGCGCGAGCCGGTGCCCAGCAGGTAGGCGCGTAGGGCCGCGTCCTGGCCGAACTTGGCGACGTTGCCCTCGACGACCAGCTCCTCGCGGTGCCGTTCCCATGTCGCGCCGTCGAAGCCGCGCACCTCGCGCCCCAGCTTCTTGGCGGCGTGCGGATGCGGGGCGGCGAGGATCGCGGCGAGGGCCCGGTCGTCGCCGAAGAGGCGGGCTTTGCCGGCCATCATCCAGTGCTCCGCCGTGGCGTATCGGACGCCGTCGACGGTGAACTCCGCGGGCCACCACTGGCTGAGGCAGCCCGCGCCCACGCCGCCGTCGCGCTGCGGCTGGTGGCCCCAGAAGAACAGGTACTTCGGCCGTACGCCGCGCGCGGTCAGCTCCGTCAGCGCCGCCCTGGAGCGGGCGTCGCAAGGCTCGGTGATCTGCGTCGTCATGTCTGCGACGGTAGCGCCGGGCACCGACAGCGGCCCCCCGTTTTCCCCGCTCACCCGGGACCCGGTCCCAGCAGCTTGGCCACCACCCGGTCCAGCTGCGCGAGTTCCGCCGGGTCCAGCCCCACCAGGCCTGGCGGGGGAGTACCGAGGATGCGTTCGGCCTCCTGCGCCGCCGCGGCCCCGGCCGGTGTCACGCTCACGAGCTTGCGGCGCCGGTCGCGCGGGTGCGGCGTGCGTTCCACCAGCCCCCGGCGGGCGAGGTCGTCGACGACCAGCGTGGCGTACGGGCGGTCGGTCAGCAGGTCGGCGGCGAGGTCGCCGGGGGTCACGGGGCTCGCCGCGATCCGGCGCAGCGCCTTGACCCGGAAGAAGCTCATGCCGAGGGCCTCGGCGACCTCGCGGCGGCGTTCGTTGCGCTCGAGGACGAGTGTGCGGAGGTTGCGCCACACGCGGGTGGCCGTGGGCTCGTTCACCGGGCGCCCACCGGCTCGCGGGCGGCCTCCTCGCTGAACTGCGCGGCGGCGCGTGCCGCGGTGCCCGCGGCCCAGGGACCCGAGGTCAGCCACCCCAGCGCGAGGATCGCCACCCCGCAGCCGGTGACGATCCACCAGGCGGTGAGGTCGAGTCCGGCGGCGAGCGCCGCGCCCAGGACGGCCACGCCCAGGGACTGTCCGACCTGCCGGCTGGTCGAGGCCACCGCCGCCGCGACCCCCGCCTGGCTGCGCGGCATGCCGGAGACGGCGGTGTTGGTGATCGGCGCGTTGACGAAGCCGAAGCCGAAGCCGAACAGCACGTAGGCGGTGAACAGCTTCGCGTCCGAGGCGGTCGCGTCCAGCGCGGCGAACAGCACGCCGCTCGCCGTGAAGCCGAGCCCCGCCAGCAGCAGCGGCAGCCGCGGCCCGCGGCTGCCGACCAGGCGTCCGGAGAGCGGGGCGCAGACCAGGGCCATGACCGCCATCGGCAGCAGATGCAGACCCGCGTCCAGGGCCGACAGCCCGCGGACGTCCTGGAGGTACAGGGTGTTCAGGAAGAGGAAGCCGGCGAGGGCGGCGAAGGCGCTCACCGCTATCACCGTCGCCCCGCTGAAGGGCGCGCTGCGGAAGAAGCGCGGGTCGATGAGGGGTTCCCTGCGCCGCCGCTCGTAGCCGACCAGGGCCACCGCGGAGCACACGGCGAGGGCGAGGCAGCCGACGATGGCGGGGGAGCCCCAGCCCGCCGCGGGCGCCTCGATGATGGCGTACGTCAGCGAGCCGAGCACCGCGACGACCAGCAGCTGGCCGACCGGGTCGATCCGGCGCGGCCGGGGCGCGCGGGACTCGGGGACGTACAGCGTGGTCAGCACCAGGGCGAGCAGCCCGATCGGCAGGTTGATCCAGAACACCGAGCGCCAGCCGACCGTCTCCACGAGCGCGCCGCCGATGATGGGCCCGGCGGCCATGCTGATGCCGACGACGCCGCCCCACGCCCCGATCGCCCGCGCGCGCTCGCGCGGATCGGTGAAGACGTTGGTGATGATCGACATCGCGACGGGGTTGAGCATCGACCCGCCGACCGCCTGCAGCATGCGGAAGACCACCAGCCACTCCAGGCTGGGGGCGATGCTGCACAGACCGGACGCGACCGTGAAGATCACCAGGCCGGTTCGGAAGATCCGCCGCCGGCCGATCCGGTCGGCCGTCGAGCCGGAGAGCATGAGCAGCGAGGCCAGCACGAGGGTGTAGGCGTCGATGGTCCACTGCAGTCCGGACACGGAGGTGTGCAGGTCCCGGCGCATGGAGGGCAGCGCGACATTGAGGATGGTGTTGTCGAGGCTGACGATCAGCAGACTCATGCAGCAGATCGCCAGTACCAGAAGGCGTCTGCGCCGGCTCAGCTCGGGCATCGGGCTCCTTGTTCCGCACGCACTGGTTGTATGCGTGTAATCATTTCACGTTACACCCAATGCCGCCCGGGCGATACGGGAGAATGGTCCGCATGACTGCTGACGCCGCCGCACCCGCACTCCGCATCGGCCCGCACACCGTGTGGCCGCCGGTGGTGCTGGCACCGATGGCCGGGATCACCAACGCGCCGTTCCGCACGCTGTGCCGCGAGTTCTCCGGCGGCAAGGGGCTCTTCGTCTCGGAGATGATCACCACCCGGGCCCTCGTCGAGCGCAACGACAAGACGATGCACTTGATCCGCTTCGACGGCAGCGAGAAGCCGCGCTCGATCCAGCTGTACGGGGTCGACCCCGTCACCGTCGGCAAGGCGGTGCGGATGATCGTGGACGAGGACCTCGCCGACCACATCGACCTGAACTTCGGCTGCCCGGTCCCCAAGGTGACCCGCCGCGGCGGCGGCTCGGCCCTGCCCTACAAGCGCAACCTGCTCCGCTCGATCCTGCGCGAGGCGGTCGGCAACGCGGGCGACCTGCCGGTCACGATCAAGATGCGCAAGGGCATCGACGACGACCACACCACCTACCTGGACGCCGGCCGGATCGCCGTCGAGGAGGGCGTCACCGCCGTCGCGCTGCACGGCAGGACCGCTGCCCAGCACTACGGCGGCACGGCCGACTGGGAGGCGATCGCCCGTCTCAAGGAGCACGTCCCGGAGATCCCCGTGCTGGGCAACGGCGACATCTGGAGCGCCGCGGACGCGGTCCGGATGATGCGCGAGACCGGCTGCGACGGCGTCGTGGTCGGCCGGGGCTGCCTCGGCCGCCCCTGGCTGTTCGGCGACCTGGTGGCGGCCTTCGAGGGAGGCGGCGCCCCGGCCGCCCCGTCGCTGCGCGAGGTCGCCGCCGTCATGCGGCGCCACGCCGAGCTGCTGGGGGAGTGGCTGGGCGACGAGGAGCGCGGCGTCATCGACTTCCGCAAGCACGTCGCCTGGTACACCAAGGGCTTCTCGGTGGGCTCGGAGATGCGCCGCAAGCTGGCGATGACCTCGTCGCTGGCCGAGCTGGACGCCCACCTCGCCGACCTCGACCTGGACCAGGAATGGCCGGACGGCGCCGAGGGGCCGCGCGGCCGGACGGCAGGGAGCAAGCGCGTGGTGCTCCCGGACGGGTGGCTGGAGGACCCGTACGACTGCTCGGTGGTCGTCGGCGCCGACGCCGAGCTGGACACCTCGGGCGGCTGAGGACGTTCGCGGATGTTCCGGCCCGCCGCCGAGCCCGGCCGCCCGGCCGCCGAGACGTTCCCGGCGTGCGGTGAAGGGCCCGTGCCGCGAGTGATTCTCGCCACGTCTGATAGTGGCATTGCTCAGATGAGCGCGAGGAGTGTCGTGACACCTCTCCAATGAGTGGCACTGGGTGCCAGGGCTCTCGTCGACAGTTGGTCAAGTGATCCGTCACGCAGCGTCTCGGTTCCCGGGTGCGTCGGCCACGTTAGGAGAGCGTGTGTTCGACCCTTGAACGTGCCCCTCGTTCACCCGGAGGGACGCCCTGACTTTCGATCTCTCGGCGGATGGGTGGTTACAACCGTGTGACCTGGTGATTGACGTACTGCAGCGCCTTAGAGATGGGTACGCTCCCCGCCGTCAGGGCATCCCGGCCGCGAGGAGCGAGTCCCGTGTCGGAAGAACAAGTAATCCAGAAGTTCGTCTACGACTTCACCGAGGGCAACAAGGACCGCAAGGACCTGCTCGGCGGCAAGGGCGCGAACCTCGCCGAGATGACCAACCTCGAACTGCCCGTGCCCCCGGGCTTCACGATCACTACCGAGGCCTGCAAGGTCTACCTGGAGTCGGGCGCCGAACCCCCGGCGCTGCGCGACGAGGTGAGTGCGCACCTCGAAGCGCTCGAGAAGGGGATGGGCAAGAAGCTCGGGCAGGCGGACGACCCGCTGCTCGTCTCCGTCCGCTCGGGGGCGAAGTTCAGCATGCCGGGCATGATGGACACCGTTTTGAACATCGGCCTGTCCGACGCCTCGGTCGCGGGCCTCGCCGCGCAGGCCGGCAACGAGCGCTTCGCGTGGGACTCCTACCGGCGCCTGATCCAGATGTTCGGAAAGACCGTGCTGGGCGTCGACGGCGACCTCTTCGAGGACGCGCTGGAGCAGGCCAAACGGGCCAAGGGCGTCCACGACGACGTCGACCTGGACGCCGGCGACCTGCAGGCGCTGGTCGACCGGTTCAAGGCGGTCGTCGCCAAGGAGACCGGGCGGGACTTCCCGCAGGACCCGCGCGAGCAGATGGACATGGCCGTGCGCGCCGTCTTCGACTCGTGGAACGGCGAGCGCGCCAAGCTCTACCGCCGCCAGGAGCGCATCCCCGGCGACCTGGGCACGGCCGTCAACATCTGCTCGATGGTCTTCGGGAACCTGGGCTCCGACTCCGGCACCGGTGTCGCCTTCACCCGCGACCCGGCCACCGGCCACCAGGGCGTCTACGGGGACTACCTGTGCAACGCCCAGGGCGAGGACGTCGTGGCGGGCATCCGCAACACCGTGCCGCTCGCCGAGCTGGAGCAGCTGGACAAGACGTCCTACGACCAGCTGCTGCAGATCATGGAGACCCTCGAGACGCACTACAAGGACCTGTGCGACATCGAGTTCACCATCGAGCGCGGCAAACTGTGGATGCTGCAGACCCGCGTGGGCAAGCGCACCGCCGCCGCGGCCTTCCGCATCGCCACCCAGCTGGTCGACCAGGGCCTGATCGACGAGGCCGAGGCCCTGCAGCGGGTCAGCGGCGCGCAGCTGGCCCAGCTGATGTTCCCCCGCTTCGACGAGAAGGCCAAGGCCCAGCGGATCGGCTGGGGCATCGCCGCCTCGCCGGGCGCGGCGGTCGGCAAGGCCGTCTTCGACTCCTACACCGCCGTGAAGTGGTCGCGCTCCGGTGAGCAGGTCATCCTCATCCGCCGCGAGACCAACCCCGACGACCTCAACGGGATGATCGCCGCCGAGGGCATCCTCACCTCACGCGGCGGCAAGACCTCGCACGCCGCCGTCGTCGCCCGCGGCATGGGCAAGACCTGTGTGTGCGGCGCCGAGGAGCTCGAGGTCGACACCAAGCGCCGCCGGATGACGGCGCCCGGCGGGGTCGTGGTCGAGGAGGGCGACCTCGTCTCCATCGACGGCTCCTCCGGCAAGGTCTACCTCGGCCGGGTGCCGGTCGTCCCCTCACCGGTCGTGGAGTACTTCGAGGGCCGCATGCACGCCGGCGCCGACGACGCCGACGAGCTGGTCAAGGCCGTGCACCGGATCATGGCGTACGCGGACCGGGTCCGCCGGCTGCGGGTGCGCGCCAACGCCGACAACGCCGAGGACGCCGCGCGCGCCCGCCGTTTCGGCGCCCAGGGCATCGGTCTGTGCCGCACCGAGCACATGTTCCTCGGTGAGCGCCGGGAACTGGTGGAGCGGCTGATCCTCGCTGACACCGACTCCGAGCGCGACGAGGCGCTCGCCGCCCTGCTGCCGCTGCAGCGGGCCGACTTCGTCGAGCTCTTCGAGGCGATGGACGGGCTGCCGGTGACGGTGCGCCTGCTGGACCCGCCGCTGCACGAGTTCCTGCCCGACATCACCGAACTGTCGGTGCGCGTCGCGCTCGCCGAGGCGCGCAAGGACGCCAACGAGAACGACCTGCGCCTGCTGCAGGCCGTCCACAAGCTGCACGAGCAGAACCCGATGCTGGGCCTGCGCGGCGTGCGCCTCGGGCTGGTCATCCCCGGCCTGTTCGCCATGCAGGTGCGGGCGATCGCCGAGGCGGCGGCCGAACGCCGCAAGGCCAAGGGCGACCCGCGGGTCGAGATCATGATCCCGCTGGTGGGAACCGTCCAGGAGCTGGAGATCGTCCGCGAGGAGGCAGAGTCCGTCATCGCCGAGGCCGAGGCCGCCACGGGCACCAAGCTCGACCTCGCCCTCGGCACGATGATCGAGCTGCCCCGCGCGGCCCTGACCGCCGCCCAGATCGCCGAGGCCGCCGAGTTCTTCTCCTTCGGCACCAACGACCTGACCCAGACGGTCTGGGGATTCAGCCGCGACGACGTCGAGGCGAGCTTCTTCACCGCCTACCTGGAGAAGGGCATCTTCGGCGTCTCCCCGTTCGAGACCATCGACAAGGACGGCGTCGGCTCCCTCGTCCGCTCCGCCGCCGAGGCCGGCCGCGCCACCCGCCCCGACCTCAAGCTCGGCGTGTGCGGCGAGCACGGCGGCGACCCCGAGTCCGTCCACTTCTTCCACGAGGTGGGCCTGGACTACGTCTCCTGCTCCCCGTTCCGCATCCCCGTCGCCCGCCTGGAGGCGGGCCGGGCCGCCGCTCAGGACCACAGCAGCGGCAGCCGGTAACCACCGGCCCCGAAGACCATCTCCCACCCTCACCGGGGGCGGCGCCTTTGTGTGAAGGCGCCGCCCCCGCTTTCCGTTCCGCCCGCGTCAGGCCCGGAACGGGCCGCGCACCTCGTAGGTGATGCCGCCCGACGAGCTGCCGCTCGTGCCGCGCTGGGAGGAGAAGTACAGCCGGGTGCCGTCGGGGGAGAAGGCGGGACCGGTGATCTCGGAGGCGGACTGGCCGTTGACACGCAGGAACGGCGCGACGACGTCGTCCGGGGTGATCAGGCAGATCTCCATGCTGCCGCCGTCCTCGGCGACGTAGAGGTCGCCGGAGGAACTGCCGGTGATGTTGTCCACCCCCGTCAGCGGGGCGCTGCCGGAGACGACGAGGGAGTCGTCGTACGCCAGCGCGTAGGTACCGGCGGCCAGGTCGAGCCGCCAGACGCGGTTGTCGCCCTTGGTGGTGAACCAGACGGCGTCGTCGGCGTAGTGGCAGCCCTCGCCGCCGTTGAACCTCTTCGCGCCGGAGACCTGGCTGCGTGTCGCGGTCGGGGAGCCGTCAGGGTCGGGCACGTTCGCCCAGCTGAAGGTGCCCGAGGTCGCGGTGCCGGCGACCAGCACCTGCAGCGTCCCGGCGGAGAGGTCGCCCCACACGGCCGGGATGAACCGGTAGAAGCAGCCGTTGGTCTCGTCCTCGGTCAGGTAGACCACCTTGCGCACGGGGTCGGCGGCAGCCGCCTCGTGCTTGAACCTGCCCATGGCGGCGCGGCGGACGGCTGCCTGCACGCCGCGTGGGTCGGTCTCGTAGACGTAGCCGAGGCTGACCTCCTCGCAGGACAGCCAGCTGTTCCAGGGCGTCCTGCCGCCGGCGCAGTTCTGACGGGTGCCGGAGAGGATCCGATAGGCGCCGGTGACGGTGCCGGCGGCGTCGAACCGGACCGCGCTCGCGCCTCCGTTGGGGTCGATCTCGGAGTTGGAGACGTAGATCCAGCCGGTGCCGTCGGCGAAGCACGCGCCGCCGTCGGGCGCGTTGTGCCAGGTGTACGAGGTGCCCGGCACTGCCTGGCCGGACCGGGCGACGACCCGGCTGGTGAAACCGCTCGGCAGGGCGATGCCGTTGGCGTCGGGCGCCCGCAGCGCGCCGTAGGGGCCGGTGCCGGGCTGGGCGGGTGCGGCGTAGACCGCCCCGCGCATGAGGGTGCCGCCGAATGCGGCAGCCGAGCCGCCGACCACGGCTCCGCGCAGGAAGGTTCGACGTTCCACGATCACTCCAGGGACGACGGATGGCCCGCCCGGACCCAACGCCGCGGGCGGGTCGCGCACCGGAAGGCTAGGACGGGCGCCGCGGCCCCCGAGCCAACGTGGAGTGAACAGTCCGCTACTTTCCGCCTCGTTCACCGTCCTGGCGCAGACGTGCCGGGAGGCAGCGGATCGAGCCACCGCGGGCAGGTCGCCGGGGTGGGGTTCTCCCCCGCTCTCCCGGCCCTCCCCGCTTTCGGCCGAATACCCCACTTCCCGCTCCGGTCGGTGAGGGGCAGTGAGGTATGCCCGGGCCGCCCCCGCCGCTGACTCATGCCGAAACCGGCCGTCGCCCCGCCGAGCGGTGAACGGCCGGGGGCGACATGGGCGACCGGGGCCATTCGGACCCGCCTCACCCGCTGGTCCGCGGTTCCGTCAGGTGGCCGACGGCCGGTGCTGTTCAGAGCTCACTCCCGGCACCCTCGGACCGCCCGGGCAGGCCGTAGCGGACACCGGTGAGCCGCTCGGAAGCCGCCCACAGCATCTCGCCGGCGCGGTCGTCACGGGTCCACGGGGCACGCCACGAGGGGGCGGGGGAGCCGCGCCATCCCAGGAAGCGCGGGCCGGTGAAGGAGTCGGGGAGCACACCGGGAGCCGTGGCGGCGTACAGCACCGGGAGCGCGCCGGCGTCCGCGGACTGGGCGAGCACCCGGTTGCCCAGCTCGACCAGGCGTTCCACGGTCCGGCGGTGCTCCATGCGGGCGGCGCGGGTCTGCAGGTCGGTGTTCGCGTAGCCGGGATGGGCCGCCGCCGCGACGGTGTCCGCGCCCGCGGCCGCCAGCCGCCGCGACAACTCGTGGACGAAGAGCAGGTTGGCGCTCTTGGAGCGGGCGTAGGCGATCCACCGCCGGTAGCCGCGCTCGCTGCCCAGGTCACGGGGGTCGACCGTGGAGACCGCGTGCATGACGCTGGAGACGCAGACGACCCTTGCGCCGGGGGTGGCCAGCAGCCGTGGCAGCAGCAGCCCGGTCAGGGCGAAGTGGCCGAGGTGGTTCACGCCCATCTGCGTCTCGAAACCGTCGGCGGTGGTGCCGTACGGCAGGGCCATCACACCGGCGTTGTCGACCAGCAGGTCCAGCCCGGTGGCGTCGAACCCGGCGGCGAAGGCGCGCACCGAGGCCAGGTCGCCGAGATCCAGGTGGCGGTACCCGGCGCGGGCGTCGGGCACCTCGGCCTTGAGGCGCTCGACCGCCTCCTTGCCGCGGGTCTCGCTGCGGCAGGCGAGCAGCACCCTCGCGCCCCTGCGGGCGAGCTCGCGGGCGGTGCAGTAGCCGATGCCGCTGTTCGCTCCGGTGACGACGGCCGTGCGGCCGCTCTGGTCGGGGATGTCGTTCGCGGTCCACACCATGCGCGCCAGCGTAGGGCCGCCGCGCGCCCTTCACACGGGTGCGCGGCGGCCCTTCGGCGTCAGGAGTGCGGGGGACGGTCCTCGCCGGTGCTGCCGGAGCCGAACTCGTCGCCCAGCTTGTCCTGGGCGGTGTCGACCTGGCGCTGGTACTTTCCGCCGGTCTTCTCGTCCAGCATGTCGCCGCCCTTGTCGATGCCCCTCTGGGACTGGCTCTCGTGGCCCTTCAGCTTCGCCTTGATCTTGTCGAACATGGACATCGCTGTCCTCCTCGCCGTAAGTGGCACTGCTCTCAGCATCACCGCCCTGCCGAAGATCCGCATCCGGAACGCACGGTGGACCGAAACCGCAGGTCACAGGCTTGCGCGGCCCCCCACCGCGGTATGCGCGCGCCGTCACCGGTCTGCCGTGCGCCGCTCCGGTGTCCTCCTGCTCGCCTCCTGCGCGGTCTTCGCCCTCTGCCCCTTCATCAACGCGGCCGCGGAGTACCCGGATCGGAAGTGCCCGATCCACCAAGTCGTACTGCGGCACCGCGAGTGGTTCCACCACGTCCTGGAGGACACTTTCGCGACCATGGGCGTCGCGGACCCCCGGCGGTCCGCCGACATGGTGGTCGCCCTGCGCGACGGAGCGATGGTCGCGGGCTACCTCGGCGACTCCGGGTCCGCGGCGCGCACCCTGGTGCAGGGCGTCGGCCTGGTCGTCGCGGCGGGCTGAACACGAGAAACGGGCCCCGGCAGCGACTTCCGTCACTGCCGGGGCCCGTCTCGCCGGTACCTCCGAGCGGCGGGAGGGTGGGGGACGCCCGTGCGGGCGCACCGGACCCGCACACGACGACACACCGCAAGCACGGACCCCGAATCACCCCAGGGCGCGCTGGACGCCCCGCTCGCGAGGGCCGAGGAAGCGCGGATCCGGCGTGAACGCCGCGTCGAAGGCCGCCTTCACGGCTCCGGCGACCTCGCGGGCGCCGCCGTAGTACCAGGTCGCGTCGTGCGGCTCGTCGCCACCGATCCCGTACGCCTCGATCCCGGCCGCGCCGCACAGCGCCAGCGCCCGCCGTATGTGGAAGCCCTGGCTCACCAGCAGCGCCCGGTCGACGCCGAAGACCCGCCGGGCCCGTGCGCACGAGTCCCATGTGTCGAAGCCGGCGTAGTCGAGGACGACCTTGTCACGGGGCACGCCGTGCGCCGCCAGGTAGTCGCGCATCGCGGTCGGCTCGTCGTAGTCGGTGCGGCTGTTGTCCCCCGTGACGAGGACCGCCCGCACCCTGCCCGCCCTCCACAGCTCGGCGGCCGCGTCGAGGCGGTGGGCCAGGTAGGGGGAGGGCTCGCCGTTCCACAGGCCCGCGCCGAAGACGACGGCGACGGGCTCCGCGGGGGCGTCGGCCACCGCGCGGACCCGGTCGTCCGTGGTGACCCGGAGCCATGTCGCGGGCAGCAGGGCCAGCACGCCCAGCGCCACGGCGGCCCACAGCAGGCGCCGCCGGCCCCGCCTGGACCGCGGCAGCCGCGTGAGCCGCCGCAGCCGCGCGCGCCGCGGCCCCGGCCGTCGCGCGGGGACGGCCCTGACAGACGCCCCCCGTGTCCTCCCGTTCCCGCTTCCTTCCGCCACGTCCGAGTCGACGTTCCGCGCGTCCCTGCGGTTCCATGAGGGTGATGCCTGACGACGACTCCCGCCTCCCGTTCTTCGTCTACGGGACGCTGCGGCCCGGCGAGATCAACCACTCCTGGCTGCTGCGTGGCCGGACGACGTCCGAGACCCCCGCCGTGCTGCACGGCGCGTTGCTGTTCGAGGGCCCCGGCTACCCCTATGCCGTGGCCGACGAGCGCGGCCGTGTCCACGGCGACGTGATCCATCCGGTCGAGGACCTGTACCAGGAGGTGCTCGCGGACCTCGACCGTCTTGAGGAGTACAGCCCCGACGCGCCCGGGAACCTGTACGTGCGCGTCGTCCGCGACGTGCGCACCTATGCCGGGCAGACGCTGCCCGCCTGGGTGTACCTGGCGGTCGGCGACCGCGAGCGGAAGCTGCGCGCCGAGGGCCGCCCCATCGCCGGCGGCGACTGGAAGCGCCGCTGAGACGCCGCGCGCGGGGCCCTCACACCGGTGCGCGCGGCCTGTGACGCGGCGGAGGGGCGTCATCCGGCTGCAACGGCTCCGCAACCCCCGGTCGCGACACTCGGGTGCATGACGGCCGAGGAGCCGCACGGCGCGCCAGGACCGGACCGCTTCGACAGCACGGCACAGCTCCTTCTCCCGCGTCTCCGCGCGGCTCGGCAGCGGGTTGCCCCGGGTGCCGCCGCGCAGGCCGCCACGGTGTAGCCGCCGCTGCCCGGTCGCGCCCGCTACCGTCGCGGTATGGACGCGAACCACCCCGCGGCGGCCGACCACGCCCCCTACAGCGAAGCCGACACCGAGCGCTATGTGCCCGAGCCTGACAAGAGGCCGGGCCGCACGTCGTTCCAGCGGGACCGGGCCCGCATGCTGCACTCCGCGGGACTGCGCAGGCTGGCCGGGAAGACCCAGGTGGTGGACCCGGTCGACGACGCCCGGGCGATGGGCGTCAGCCCGCGGACACGGCTGACGCACAGCCTGGAGTGCGCGCAGGTCGGCCGGGAGCTCGGGGCGGCCCTGGGCTGCGACCCGGACCTCGTCGAGACGGCGTGCCTGGCCCACGACCTCGGCCATCCGCCCTTCGGCCACAACGGCGAGATGGTGCTCTCCGAAGTCGCCGCCGGCTGCGGCGGCTTCGAGGGCAACGCCCAGAGCCTGCGCATCCTGACCCGGCTGGAGCCCAAGCGCTTCGCCCACGCCGACGACGGCGCCCTCGTCAGCGTCGGCCTCAACCTGACCCGGGCGGCGCTGGACGCCGCGACGAAGTACCCGTGGCCGCGCGGCGGACACCCCACCGACCCCCACAGCCCGAAGTTCGGCGTGTACGAGGACGACCTGCCCGTCTTCGAGTGGCTGCGCCGCACGGCCCCCGCCGGCCGCCCGCATCTGCAGTGCTTCGAGGCACAGGTCATGGACTGGTCCGACGACGTGGCGTACTCCGTCCACGACGTCGAGGACGGGCTGCACGCGGGCCATCTGGACCCGGCGGTGCTGCGCGCCCAGCCCGAGCGCCGTGAGATCTTCGCCGTCGCCGCCGCCCGCTACGCCCCCGGGGCGGCCGAGGACGAGCTCGCCGAGGCCCTGGACCGCCTGCTGGGGATGGAGTGGTGGCCGCACGGCTACGACGGCTCCGCCATCGCCCAGGCCCGGCTGAAGGACGCCGCCTCGCAGCTGATCGGCCGCTTCTGCCTGGCCGCCGAGCGCGCCACCCGCGACGCCTACGGCACGGGCCGGCTCACCCGCTACCGCGCCCAACTGGTCGTCCCGCGCGACCAGCGCCTGGAGTGCGCCGTGCTGAAGGCGGTCGCCGACCGGTACGTCATGCAGCGCGCGGCGCAGGAGCGGCGGCGCGCCCAGCAGCGCGTGGTCATCGGGGAGCTCGCCGAGGCCCTGATGGCGCGGGCGCCGGAGGGACTGGACCCGCAGTTCCGCGGGATCTTCGACGCGGCGAAGGACGACCGGGCCCGGAAGCGGGCCGTCGTCGACCAGATCGCCTCGCTCACCGACGCCGCCGCGACGGCCCTCCACGCCCGGCTCACCGCCCCCCGGTGAGCTCCCGGGTGTGCCCGAGGTGAGCCCCCGGTGGACCCCCGCCCGCCCCCGCGAGCCGCTCGGCCCCGGCTCCCGGTCGGCGCGGCACTCTTCACGTCGGCCCCGCCGTGCGGGACGCTCACATGACTGGCATGTGCCAGAGGGAGGGGCCACAGGGCACCCGAGGACACCAGGAGGCGCACAGTGGTGGACGCAGACCACACATTCGTCATCGTCGGGGCGGGGCTCGCCGGGGCGAAGGCGGCGGAGACGCTGCGCTCCGAGGGCTTCACCGGCCGCGTGATACTGATCGGGGACGAACGCGACCACCCCTACGAGCGGCCCGCGCTCTCCAAGGGCTTCCTGCTGGGCAACGAGGACCGCGACTCGCTCTTCGTCCACCCCGCCGCCTGGTACGCCGAGCACGACGTCGAACTCCATCTCGGGCAGCCTGTCACCGGCCTGGACAGGGCCGCCAAGCGGATCATCCTCGGCGACGGCACGGTGCTCCCGTACGACAGACTGCTGCTGGCCACCGGCGCCGAGCCGCGCCGGCTGGACATCCCCGGCACCGATCTGGCGGGGGTGCACCACCTGCGCCGCCTGGCGCACGCCGAGCGGTTGAAGTACGTGCTGACCTCCCTCGGGCGCGAGAACGGCCATCTGGTCATCGCCGGGGCGGGGTGGATCGGCCTGGAGGTCGCGGCGGCCGCCCGCACCTACGGCGTCGAGGTGACGGTCGTGGAGCCGCAGCCCTGCCCGCTGTTCTCGGTGCTCGGCCCCGAACTGGGGGAGGTCTTCGCCGACCTGCACCGCGAGCACGGGGTGCGGTTCCACTTCGGCGCACGGCTCACCGAGATCACCGGCCAGGACGGCATGGTGCTGTCGGTGCTCACCGACGACGGCGAGGAGCACCCCGCCCACGGCGTGCTCGCCGCGATCGGGGCGGCTCCGCGCACGGCCCTCGCCGAGGCCTCCGGACTCGCCCTCGCCGACGACGCGGCGGGCGGGGGCATCGCGGTGGACGCGTCCCTGCGCACCTCGGACCCCGACATCTTCGCCGCCGGTGACGTGGCGAACGCCGAACACCCCCTGATGGGCGGCCGGTTGCGGGTCGAGCACTGGGCGAACGCGCTGAACGGCGGCCCGGCGGCGGCACGCGCCATGCTCGGCCGGGACGTCGTCCACGACCGGGTCCCGTACTTCTTCACCGACCAGTACGACCTGGGCATGGAGTTCTCCGGGCACGCCGCCCCCGGCACCTACGACCAGGTACTGGCCCGGGGCGACATGGGCAAGCGGCAGTTCATCGCCTTCTGGCTGCGCGAAGGCCGGGTGCTGGCCGGGATGAACGTCAACGTCTGGGACGTCACCGACACCGTCCAGAAACTGATCCGCTCCGGCCGCCGGGTCGACACCGACGCGCTGGCCGACCCGACGGTGCCGCTGGCCTCCCTGCTGGAGTGAGCGCCGGGGCGACCGCCTAGCATGACTGCCATGAAGCCCAGGACCGCCGTCGTACCCGTCGAGGAGATCTTCGATCTGCGGTGGAGGGTGCTGCGGCCGGGGCTCCCGCGGGAGTCGGCGATCTTCCTGGAGGACGGCCACCCGCTCGCCTTCCACATGGCGGCCTACGGTGGCGGCGACGAGGTCGTGGCGTGCGTCACCCTCTTCCCCGAGCAGCTGCCCGGCGATGCCGCGATCGCCTACCGGATCCGCGGCATGGCCAGCGCACCCGAGGTGCGCGGCCGCGGCTACGGCTCGGCGCTGCTGCACGCAGCCCTGGAGCAGGCCCGGCAGCGCGGGGCCGAGCTGGTGTGGTGCAACGGCCGCACCTCGGCGCGCGGCTTCTGGGAGGGGCAGGGCTTCACGGCGGTGGGCGAGGAGTTCGTGCTGGAGCCGGCCGGGCCGCACTACCTCTTCGTCGCCAAGCCGGTCTGACCCTCCGCGGCCCGCGCCGTAGAATCCTTCCGTGGCTGGGCGGATCAGGGACGAGGACGTCAAGGCGGTGCGGGACGCGGTCCCGATCGACGCCGTCGTCTCCGAGTACCTGCAGCTCAGGAGCGCGGGCGGCGGCAATCTGAAGGGGCTGTGCCCCTTCCACGACGAGAAGTCCCCGTCCTTCCACGTGAGCCCGAGCAAGGGGCTCTACCACTGCTTCGGCTGCCAGGAGGGCGGCGACACCCTCGACTTCGTGATGAAGGTCGACCACCTGTCCTTCTCCGAGGCCGTCGAGCGGCTGGCCGCCGTGGCGGGCATCACCCTGCGCTACGAGGAGGGCGGCTACACCCCGGGCCGCCAGCAGGGCGAGCGGATCCGGCTGGTCGAGGCGCACAAGGCGGCCGCGCAGTTCTACGTCGAGCAGCTCGGCGGCGCCGAGGCCGAGATCGGCCGGAAGTTCCTCGCCGAGCGCGGCTTCGACCAGGCCGCCGCCGAGCACTTCGGCGTCGGCTACGCCCCGGCGGGCTGGGACCACCTCGTCCGCTTCCTGCGGGGCAGGGGCTTCACCGACCGCGAGCTGATCGTCTCCGGGCTGGCCAGCGAGAGCCGCCGGGGCGGCGCCATCGACCGCTTCCGCGGCCGGCTCATCTGGCCCATCCGCGACATCACCGGCGAAGTGATCGGCTTCGGCGCGCGCAAGCTGCGCGAGGACGACCAGGGACCGAAGTACCTCAACACCCCCGAAACGCCGATCTACAAGAAGTCCCAGGTCCTGTACGGCATCGACCTGGCCAAGAAGGAGATCGCCCGCACCAGCCGCGCTGTGGTCGTCGAGGGCTACACCGACGTCATGGCCTGCCACCTCGCGGGCGTCACCACCGCCATCGCCACCTGCGGCACCGCTTTCGGCGGCGATCACATCAAGATCCTCCGCCGTCTGCTGATGGACAACGCGGCCGCCGAGGTCGTCTTCACCTTCGACGGTGACGAGGCCGGCCAGAAGGCCGCCCTGCGCGCCTTCGAGGACGACCAGAAGTTCGCCGCCGAGACCTCCATCGCCATCACTCCCGGCGGCATGGACCCCTGCGAACTGCGCCTGGCGGAGGGCGACGCGGCCGTGCAGCGGCTGATGGACACCCGCACTCCGCTGTTCGCCTTCGCGCTGCGGTCGGCCGTCGCGCGCTACAACCTGGACACCGCCGAGGGCCGCGCCTCCGCGCTGGAGGCCGGCGCGCCCATCGTCGCGGGCATCAAGAACGCCGCCATCCAGCACGAGTACGCGGTGCAGCTCGCCGGCATGCTCGGCATCCTCGACTCGCAGTTCGTGGTGCGCCGGGTCGCCCAGCTCGCCCGCTGGCAACGCGAACGCCGCCAGTCCGGCGGCCCGACGGGCCCCGCCGCCCCGGTCGGCCGCGGCGGTCCGCCGCAGGCCCGGCCGGAGGCCCCCGCCGGACCCGCGGCGCCGCGCGGCCCCCGGCTGGACCTGCGCAGCCCGGCACACCGCGTCGAGCGCGAGCTGCTCAAGCTGGCCCTGCAGCACCCCGGGCTGGTCTCCCCGGCCTTCGACGCCTACGGGGAGGACGAGTTCACCGCCCCGCCCTACACCGCCGTGCGCCGTGCCATCGCCGACGCGGGCGGCGCCGAGTCCGCGGACGAGGGCTACCTGGCCCGGGTGCGGGACGTCGCGCCGGACGACACGGTCCGCAGCATGGTGACCGAACTCGCCGTCGAGGCCGTGATGCACAAGGCCCCCGACATCTACGCGGGCGAGGTCCTGGTCCGGGTCCGCCTGCTCGCGGTCGACCGCCGCATCGCCGAGGTCCGGGCCTCCCTCGCCCGGCTCGGCCCCCACGCGGACGAGGCGCAGCTCTCCGCCGTCCAGGGCGAGCTGTGGGCGCTCCAGCAGTACGGCCAGCGCCTGCGTGAACAGGGCGCCGCCGCCCTCTGAGCCGGCCCGCGCGGGGCGGCCGTCGACGGGAGGGTGACCAGAAGGCCGCCCTCGGTCACAGAAAAGCCGCGCACGCCCCTCGTGGGCGCGGTGTGCCGTACGCCACACTGGGGGCGGTGCAAGAGTCCTCGGAGCGCGGGCTGCGGAGCGGTGTCGACGGTGACGCCACCGGGGTACCGCTGACGGCGAACTCCCGGACGGGCCGCGGCGAGGGCGCCGCGACCGTTCCGTCGGCGCGCGTCTCCGAATCCGTGGCCGTGCTCACCGTGGAGGTCGCTCCCGTGCACATCCGGACCCTGACGTCCCCGGCGACCCCGGCGACCCCGGCCGACGACCTGCTGGAGCGCGTGCCGGCGCAGAACCACGCGGCTGTGCACCCCGAGGCGGCGCCCGAGCCCGACATCGAGGCCGAAGCCGAGCCCGACATCGAGCCCGACATCGAGGCCGAAGCCGAGCCCGACATCGAGCCCGACATCGAGGCCGAAGCCGAGGCGCTCTCCGGCCCCGTGCCCGCTCCCGACCCGGACGCCGATCCCGACGTGTCGGATCCCGGCCCGGGCCCCTTGCGGCGGCAGCCCGGCGGTGAGGTCACCGGCCCGTCCGCCGACCTGTTCCGCCAGTACCTGCGCGAGATCGGCCGGATACCCCTGCTCACCGCCGAGGAGGAGGTCGAGCTCGCCCGCCGGGTCGAGGCCGGCCTCTTCGCCGAGGAGAAGCTGAACAGCGCCGCCGACCCCGACTCCGAACTGGCCGTCGACCTCGACCGGCTGGTCGTCCTCGGCCGGATGGCCAAGCGCCGCCTGATCGAGGCCAATCTCCGCCTGGTCGTCTCCGTCGCCAAGCGCTACGTGGGCCGCGGCCTGACCATGCTCGACCTGGTCCAGGAGGGCAACCTCGGGCTGATCCGCGCCGTGGAGAAGTTCGACTACGCCCGTGGCTTCAAGTTCTCCACGTACGCGACCTGGTGGATCCGCCAGGCCATGAGCCGCGCCCTGGCCGACCAGGCCCGCACCATCCGGGTCCCGGTCCACGTCGTGGAGCTGATCAACCGCGTCGTCCGCGTCCAGCGCCGCCTGCTGCAGGAACGCGGGTACGAGCCCACCGCCGAGGAGGTCGGCGCCCACCTGGAGATCTCCCCGGAGCGGGTGACCGAGGTGCTGCGCCTGGCGCAGGAGCCGGTGAGCCTGCACGCCCCGGTGGGCGAGGAGGACGACGTCGCCCTCGGCGACCTCATCGAGGACGGCGACGCCGCCTCGCCCATGGAGACCGCCTCCTTCCTGCTGCTGCGCGAGCACCTGGAGGCGGTGCTGTCCACCCTCGGCGAACGCGAGGGCAAGGTCGTCCAGCTGCGCTACGGCCTGGTCGACGGGCGGCCGCGCACCCTGGAGGAGATCGGCCGGATCTTCGGCGTCACCCGCGAGCGCATCCGGCAGATCGAGTCCAAGACCCTCGGCAAGCTGCGCGACCACGCCTTCGCCGACCAGCTGCGCGGCTACCTGGACTGAGCACGCGAGCCCCCGCCGGCCGGGCCGGCGGGGGCTCGCGTCGTGGCCGGGCGGGCGGTCAGTCGACCTCCGCGACCGCCTGGGCGAACTGCGCCGCGTACAGCCGGGCGTAGGCACCGCCCTTGGCCAGCAGCTCCTCGTGCGCGCCCTGCTCGACGATGGCGCCGCTCTCCATCACCAGGATGACGTCGGCGTCGCGGATCGTGGACAGGCGGTGCGCGATGACGAAACTGGTCCGGCCGTGGCTGAGCTGCGCCATGGCCCGCTGGATCAGTACCTCGGTGCGGGTGTCGACCGAGCTGGTGGCCTCGTCGAGGACGAGGATCACCGGGTCCGACAGGAACGCCCGCGCGATGGTGATCAGCTGCTTCTCGCCGGCGCTGACACCTGTGCCCTCGTCGTCGATGACGGTGTCGTAGCCGTCCGGCAGGGTGCGGATGAAGCGGTCCGCGTGCGCGGCGCGCGCGGCCTCCTCGATCTGCTCGCGGGTGGCCCCCTCCGTTCCGTACGCGATGTTCTCCGCGATCGTGCCGCCGAACAGCCAGGTGTCCTGCAGCACCATGCCGATACCGGAGCGCAGTTCCTCCCGCGGCATGGCCGCGATGTCGGTGCCGTCGAGGGTGATCCGCCCGCCGGTGACCTCGTAGAAGCGCATGAGCAGGTTGACCAGGGTGGTCTTGCCCGCGCCCGTGGGGCCGACGATGGCCACGGTGTGGCCCGGTTCGACGGCCAGCGACAGGTCCTCGATGAGCGGCTTGTCCGGCTCGTAGCGGAACGCCACGTCCTCGAAGCGGACCTCGCCGCGCCGCTCCCCGCGCGGGCCGAGGGACTTCGGCTCCGGGCTCTGCTCCTGCGCGTCGAGCAGTTCGAAGACGCGCTCGGCGGAGGCGACCCCGGACTGCACCAGGTTCGACATGCTCGCCACCTGGGTCAGCGGCTGGCTGAACTGCCGGCTGTACTGGATGAAGGCCTGGACGTCGCCGATGGACAGCGCGCCGCTCGCCACCCGCAGCCCGCCCACCACGGCGACCAGGATGTAGTTGACGTTTCCGATGAACATCATCGCGGGCTGGATGACGCCCGAGATGAACTGCGCCCGGAAGCCCGACTGGTAGAGCGCCTCGTTCTGCTCGCGGAACGCCTGCGCGGACTCCTCCTGGCGGCCGAAGACCTTCACCAGGGTGTGCCCGGTGTACATCTCCTCGATGTGGGCGTTGAGCCTGCCCGTCGTCGCCCATTGCCGCACGAACTGCGGCTGGGCGCGCTTGCCCACCGCGGTGGCGACGAACACCGACAGCGGCACGGTGACCAGCGCCACCAGCGCCAGCAGCCAGGAGATCGAGAACATCATCACCAGCACGCCCACGATCGACAGCAGCGCGAAGATGATCTGCCCCATCGTCTGCTGCAGCGTCTGGCCTATGTTGTCGATGTCGTTGGTGGCCCGGCTCAGCACCTCGCCGCGCGGCTGCCGGTCGAAGTACGACAGCGGCAGCCGGGCCAGCTTCTCCTCGACGTCCTGGCGCAGCCGGAACACGGTGCGCTGGATGACCGTCGTCGCGAGCCGGCCCTGGACGATCGCGAAGACCGCCGCGGCCACGTAGATCGCGAGGGCGGTCAGCAGCACGTGGGCCACGGCGTCGAAGTCGATCCCGGCGCCCGGGGTGAAGTCGGCGGACTGCAGCAGGTCGGCGAGGGTGCCGCTGCCCTGCTGCCGCAGGTGCTCGATCGCCTGGGCCTTGTCGGTGCCGGCGGGCAGCGAGCGACCGAGGACCCCGGCGAAGATCAGGTCGGTGGCCTTGCCGAGCACCTTCGGCCCGATGACGTTGAGGGCGACGCCCACCGTCGTGCAGGCCAGCATGGCGACGACCAGGGCGCCTTCGGGACGCATCAGCCCCAGCAGCCGCTTGCCGGAGCCCTTGAAGTCCATGGACCGCTCGGTGGGCTGGCCGTTCATGAAACGCATCGGACCCGCCGCGGGTCCTGGCCCCCTCCGGGGCGCGGGGACGCTCATGCCGCCTCCTGCTCGGTGAGCTGGGAGAGCACGATCTCCCGGTACGTGGGACTGCTGTCCATCAGTTCGAGGTGGGTGCCGGTGCCCACCACACGGCCCTCGTCGAGGACCACGATCCGGTCGGCGTCGCGGATGGTGCTGACCCGCTGCGCGACGATCACGACCGTCGCGTCCGCCGTCTCCCGGGCCAGCGCCCGGCGCAGCGCGGCGTCGGTGGCGTAGTCCAGCGCGGAGAAGGAGTCGTCGAAGAGGTAGATCGAGGGCCTGCGCACCAGGGCCCGCGCGATGGCGAGGCGCTGGCGCTGGCCGCCGGAGACGTTGGTGCCGCCCTGGGCGATCGGGGCGTCCAGTCCGGAGCCGCCGCCCTCCTCGGCGAGCCGCTCCACGAAGTCCCGGGCCTGCGCGATCTCCAGGGCGTGCCAGAGGTCCTCGTCGGTGGCCTCGGGGTTGCCGTAGCGCAGGTTGGAGGCGACCGTCCCGGAGAACAGGTACGGCTTCTGCGGGACCAGGGCGACCGTCTCGGCGAGGTGCACCGGGTCCAGTTCGCGGACGTCGGTGCCGTCGATCAGCACCTGGCCCCCGGTGGCGTCGAACAGGCGCGGCACCAGGCCCAGCAGGGTCGTCTTGCCGCTGCCGGTCGAGCCGATCACCGCCGTGGTCTCACCGGGCCGGGCGAGCAGGTCGACGCCGCGCAGCACTTCCGCCTCGGCTCCCGGGTAGGCGAAGTCCGCGGCGCGCAGTTCCAGCTCGCCGCGCCGCGCCGGCAGCCGTACCGGCGCGGTGGGCGGGGTGACGCTGGGGTCGGTGCCCAGCACCTCCTCGATGCGCTCGGCGCAGACCTCGGCGCGCGGCACCATCATCACCATGAAGGTGGCCATCATGATCGACATCAGGATCTGCATCAGATAGCTGATGAAGGCGGTCAGCGCGCCGATCTGCATGCCGCCGCTGTCGATGCGGTGGGCGCCGAACCACAGCACGGCCACGCTCGTGATGTTCACCACGGCCATCGCGACCGGGAACAGCAGCGTCATCGTCCGCCCGGCGCGCAGCGCGACGTCCGTCAGGTCGTCGTTGGCCCGGCGGAAGCGTTCCTGCTCGAAGTCGTCCTTGACGAAGGCACGGATGACCCTGATGCCGGTGATCTGCTCGCGCAGCACCCGGTTCACCGCGTCCAGCTTCGTCTGCATGGAACGGAAGAGCGGACGCAGCCTGCGCACCAGCAGCAGCACCAGCACGCCCAGCACCGGCACCACCGCGAGCAGCAGCGAGGACAGCGGCACGTCCTGGCCGAGCGCCATGATGATCCCGCCGAAGCACATGATCGGCGCCGAGACCATCAGCGTGAAGGTCATCAGCACCAGCATCTGCACCTGCTGGACGTCGTTGGTCGTCCGGGTGATCAGCGAGGGCGCGCCGAACTGTCCGACCTCGCGTGTGGAGAAGCGCTGCACCCGGTCGAAGACGGAGGCGCGGATGTCCCGGCCGACGGCCATCGAGGTGCGGGCCCCGTGGTAGACGGCGCCCACCGAGCAGGCGAGCTGGACCAGGGTCACGGCGAGCATGATGCCGCCGGTCCGGAAGATGTAGCCGGTGTCCCCCTTCACCACCCCCTCGTCGATGATGTCGGCGTTCAGGGTGGGCAGGTAGAGCATGGCGAGGGTGGCCACGAGCTGCAGCACGACGAGCGCGTACACGGCGCGCCGGTAGGGCAGCAGATGGGGGCGGAGCAGACGGATCAGCACAACGGGCGAGCATATAGTCCGATGGTTGCCCCAGGCATATGATTTACCGGCTCATGGCCGACCCCAGGCTCAACCTGGGAAAGCCGCCGGATGCGTCTGCTCACGCACCGCGATGTACTGCTGCCGCACCGAGTGCCCGATCGGCCCGTCGTCCGGCCCGGGATCGACGACGGTGAAGTCCGCGGGATGCCACTGCGGCGGCTGGTCAGGCCCGGCCGTGCCGTTCACCACACCCAGCGACCACGCAGCCTGCCGCGCCGCGCCAAGCGCCGCGTACTCGCCCGGCGGCGGCACCACGATCCTGGCGCCCAGCAGGGCCGGGGCCATGGCCCGTACGGCGGGCAGATCACCCGCGGGGCCCAGCAGGAAGATCCGGCGCACCTCCACCCCGCGCCCCCGCAGCACGTCCAGCGCGTCCGCCAGCCCGCACAGCATCCCCTCGAACGCCGCTCGCGCCAGGTGCTCGGGCTTCATGCTCTCGCGCCGCAGCCCGTGCAGCGTCCCCGCGGTGTGCGGGAGGTCCGGCGTGCGCTCGCCCTCCAGGTACGGCAGCAGCACCAGGCCGTACGAACCCGGCGTGGAGCGCATCGCCAGCTCCGACAGGCCGGCCAGGTCGGTGCCGAGCAGCTCGGCGGTGCCGCGCAGCACCCGCACGGCGTTGCGGGTGTGCACCACCGGCAGATGGCGGCCGGTCGCGTCGGCGAAGGAGGTGATGGTGCCGGTCGGGTCGCTCAGCGCGTGGTGGTGCACCGCGAAGACCGTCCCGGCCGTGCCCAGCGACACCACCGCGTCGCCGGGCCCCACGCCCAGACCGAGCGCGGCCGCCATGTTGTCCCCGGTGCCGGCCGAGATCAGCAGCCCCTCCGGGGTCCGGCCGGCCGCCTCGGCGGGGGCCAGCACCTCGGGCAGCTGCACCGGGTGGCCGAGGGCCAGCTCCACGATGTCCGTGCGCCACCGGCCCGCCGCCGCCGACCAGTAGCCCGTGCCCGAGGCGTCGCCGCGGTCCGTCGTACGCCGTGACGGGCGGCCCATCAGCTGCCAGACCAGCCAGTCGTGCGGCAGCAGCACCTGGGCGGTGCGCTGCGCCGAGGCCGGTTCGTGCCGGGCGAGCCAGCGCAGCTTCGCCACCGGGTACGCGGCCTGCGGCACCGCCCCGACCGCCTCCGCCCAGGCGCCGGGCCCGCCCAGCTCCGCGGTCAGGTCGGCGGCCTGGATCTGCGCCCGCTTGTCGTTCCACAGCAGTGCGGGCCGCACCAGCGCCCCGCCGGCGTCCAGCGCCAGCACCCCGTGCTGCTGCCCTGAGACACCGATGGCCTCCACGCCCTCGAGCATCCCGCCCTTGGCCGCCTCCCCCAGCGACAGCAGCCACGCCTCGGGGTCGATCTCGGTCGGCAGGGCGCCGCCCTCACCGCCCGGCAGGGGGTGCGGGGCATGCGTCTGACGGAGCACGGCTCCGCTGCCGGTGTCGCACACGACCACCGTCGTGCCGGTGCCCGAGCTGTCGATGCCCGCCACAATCGCCATGCGGGCATCATGCCGCACCCGGCGCGGAGGGCGGAAAACCGGGCGTCCGCACCGAAGCCCGCCCGCGCCGGACCGGGGCCGGATCGAGGTCAGGTGTTGCTGGTGCCCCAGTCGTCCTCGACGGCCGAGCCGTTGCCGCGCACCCGGCGCAGCCGCTCCGTGACCGCGTGTGGCAGCCGGTCCCCGACCTTGGCGGTCACCGCGTCCACGGCCTTGACGGCCGCCCCGCGCCCCGCCTGCCCCGCGGACTCCACGGAGTTCCGCACCGCCGGGTTCTGCGCGAGGCGCTGGGCGCTCTTGCGCAGCTGCTCGTACCGGTCGCGGCCGGCCCGCGCCCCGAGCACGTAACCGACGGCGACCCCGCTGATGAACGTCAGCCGGTAGCGCATGGCTCCACCCTCTCCTCGTCTCGGGGCTGTGCTCCGCGCCTACCCGTGGTGGCCTGCGGACAACCACGCAGATACCGGTTGGCGGAGCACCCCCCACCTTGCGCTAATGTATGTGTCGCAGCGAGCGCACGCCGTCCGGGATGCCGGAAACGGGTGCATTCGGTGCAAGCGGAGCGATCCCCTGTAGCTCAATTGGCAGAGCAGCCGGCTGTTAACCGGCAGGTTACTGGTTCGAGTCCAGTCGGGGGAGCTCGCGCTCCTCTATCCCCTGTAGCTCAATTGGCAGAGCAGCCGGCTGTTAACCGGCAGGTTACTGGTTCGAGTCCAGTCGGGGGAGCAGCGGTCAAGGGCCCCCGCGGGGGCCCTTTTTCGTACCCCGGGGAACCGATCGCGTGGCGCGCGGCGTCCACCGGGTGGTGCGAATGCCACCCGCGAGGGCGACAGATCGTATGAGCAGCTATGCTGCGGCAGACGGCGTGCACGAGATGGTGACGGCACGCCGTACGGGGCGGTAGCTCAGCCGGTTAGAGCAGCGGACTCATAATCCGTCGGTCGTGGGTTCGAGTCCCACCCGCCCCACCGGAGCACGACGAGGTCGCCGCCCTCGGATCCGGGACGATCGGCCACCGGCGTCCCGAGGATCCGGGGCCGCCTCCCCGAGGGCGGCCTGCTCACCCGGCGTGGCGGCGCGATGCGCCGGAGCGTGGCCTGACGGCCCGCACGGCGGCCGCACACCATCAAGACACCGCCGACTCGCGTCCGCCGCTCCCGGGGCGGTTGTCGCCGGACACGTACCCCGGTGCGCAACCGTCCCCCTCCCCGCCGACTGCCGGCCCTACGGGTGCCCGGTCCGAACCGTCGGTCAGTTCGCCGTGCGGAGCGCCCGGATGGCGTCCGAGCCGTCCGCGCGCACGCACAGCGCGTGAACCGGCCGCAAGCGGCCGGCTCGGCGTCGCGCCCGGCCAGGCGGTGGCCGGTTGTCGCTCGCCCGGATCGGCACACAACTCCCGCCGCGAATATGAGAGTTCAGTGGCGAACGGAATGCGCCGGGAGGGTGTTGGGAGTCGTGTCCACGCGTGTTCCGGGCGGACCTGGCGGCAAACGGCGCACATCAGCGGTGGTTGTTCTCGCGGAGACCGCAAAACCGGTCCGGGGTTCAGTGAGAACGGTGGAGCGGCCCCCGGTTGCGGCGCCTGCGATGAGGGCGCGGTCGCTTGCGGCGGGGCAGGTTTGCGGACGAAGCCGCGGGCAGGACGGACCGGGCTGCGTCCCTGCTCGCGGGGCCGTTCGCGGCAGCACCTGTGTGCGGTTCGCGGAGTCGGAGTGAAGTGCCGCGTCGACGCACGCCGTTCGCGACGCGTGTGGGGCGATATCCGAATTTTGGAACACATCTGGCACTGTTGCGGAACTGTAAATTCTCGGCGTGATCACATCGGGCGCTTCCCCGCACTTCCCCCCTTTCGGCACGCCCGGCGCCGTCCATTTACGCCGTAGGGGCGCTGTTTCCCGAACGCCCAACTTGTGCTGCCTGTAAAGAACTCCGCCTTCTGTTGCACAGTGGTCGAACTCTCAGCACCGACAACGTGAACAGGAAGCCCATGTCCTTCGACCACATACGCGGGAAGGGGCGCGTGGTCCGAGTCGCCCTCGCGGCGGGCCTGGTGGCCGCGCTGACGACGACCGGAATCTCGGCCTCCAGCGCATTCGCCGACACCGCCGGCGACCCGGCGGACGCGGCGGTGAAGACCGCTCACGACAAGCTCGGAGCGGCCGACGCCAGACTGCTCGCCGAGGCCAAGGCCGGCGGCGACAAGACCGTCACCTTCATGATCGCCACCGAGAAGGGCTCCACCGAGCAGATCTCGGACGCGCTCGACGCCCTCAAGGGCGCGTCGGTGGACCGGACCTACGACAGCCTCGGCTACGTCCGCGCCACGGTCCCCATCGGCACGGCGGACGCGGCGATCGCGGCGGCGCAGAAGCTGACGTCGGTGCAGGCGATCGACCTCAAGCAGGAGATCGTCCTCGACGACCCGTCCCCGGCGCCCGGCGGCGGCAAGGGCTCCCCGGCGGGCCCGGGTCACGGTCCGGGTCACGGCCCCGGCCAGGGCCCCGGCCACGGCTCCACCACGTACCCCGGTCCCGATGCGAAGACCCCGGCGAAGAACCCCTACCAGCCCGCCTTCGAGACGGGCGCGGTGGACTTCGTCAAGGACCACCCGAAGGCCGACGGCCGCGGCATCACCATCGGCGTCCTCGACTCGGGCGTCGACCTCGGCCACCCGGCGCTTCAGAAGACCAGCACCGGCGAGCGCAAGATCGTCGACTGGGTCACCAGC